>NZ_JAVLSB010000042.1:0-70300 GCF_031583775.1 Pseudomonas rhizozeae | reverse complement strand
ATGTAACGCCTGGCACAGGCTCCCCGACCATTGCTCAATCAGCTTGGCGCAAGCGCTTGTAAAGGGTATTCCTGCTGACCCCCAACCGGCGCGCCAAGTGTGAAATATTCCCCCCCGCTGCCTGCAACTGCCGGTTCAAATCCTCGGCATCGTTGAGGTCCACCACCAGCGGCTCGGCGGTTTCCACCGGTTCCATGTCGAGGTCGACGAAAAAGTCATCCGGCAAATGCTCGGGGCGGATCGGTTGTTCCTCGGCCATGGCCAGCGCCACCTGCATCACGCTACTGACTTGGCGCAAATTGCCCGGCCACGGGTGACGCTCGAACAGTGCCAGCACTTCCGGGGTCAGCCCGGCCCACTGGGTCGGCTCGCGATGCTGTTCCCACAAGCGCTTGAACAGCGCCTGCTTATCGTTGCGCTCACGCAGCGGCGGCAGCTCCAAGGTCAAACCGCCGATGCGGTAGTACAAATCCTCACGAAAACGCCCCAGTTGCACCTGCTCGCGCAGGGAACGGTTGGTGGCCGAGATGATGCGGATGTCCACCGGGAACAGCTCGCTGCTGCCCACCGGTTGCACGCAGCGCTCCTGCAAGACCCGCAACAACCGCGCCTGGGTCGGCAGCGGCATGTCACCGATTTCATCGAGGAAGAGCGTACCTTTGTCGGCCTTGCGAATCAGGCCGATGCTGCCTTTTTGATTGGCGCCGGTGAACGCGCCTTTCTCGTAGCCAAACAGCTCGGATTCCACCAGCTCGGCGGGGATCGCCGCGCAGTTCACTGCAATGAACGGCTGTTTGCAGCGTGAACTGGCCTGGTGCAAGGCTTTGACGAACACTTCCTTGCCGACGCCGGTCTCACCGTGGATCAGCAGCGGAATGTCTTTTTCCAGCAGGCGCTCGGCCTGGCGCACGGCTTTTTCCACGCGGCTGTCGCCA
This sequence comes from Pseudomonas rhizozeae, assembly GCF_031583775.1. NCBI lineage: Bacteria > Pseudomonadati > Pseudomonadota > Gammaproteobacteria > Pseudomonadales > Pseudomonadaceae > Pseudomonas > Pseudomonas rhizozeae. Next base: position 69,365 of record NZ_JAVLSB010000042.1, on the reverse strand, counting down.
AAATGCAAGCTCTTCAAACTGATGCCGTCGGCGCTGACTGGCGCCGGCACGCTGGACGGCTCGGCGAAGTAACGTGCCTGGATCGGCACTTGTTTCGGCCGTTTCAGCAAACACTGAAAACGATTGCGCCCCGACGCCTGCAAGGAGAACGGCAAGCCCTCGGGTTGATTAAGCAACTCCAGCAGCGACACCTTGAACAGGCTCTCGACACTGACCCGCGACAGGCTGATGCCGAGCAAATTGTCGGCGCGGCGATTGGCCGAAAGTACCTGACCGCTTTCATCGAAAATCAGCAGCCCGGCCCACTGACTGTCGAGGTTGTTCAAACCGGTATTGAACGTCAGTTGAAAGTGCTGGCCGTGAAACAGGTTGAGGATCAGCCGGTTTTCCACGGTCTGGCTCATCATCTTGACCATCCCCAGAGTGTGCGAGGGCGGCAAGTAGCTGTCGCTGGAGACATCCAGCACCGCAATGACCTTGCGCTCGGCATCGAAAATCGGCGCCGCAGAACCGGTCATGAAACGGTTGGCCTTGAGGAAGTGTTCATCGTGCTCGATGTGCACCGCCTGCTCGCAGGCCAGGGCAGTGCCGATCGCGTTGGTGCCGCTGCAACGTTCCATCCAGCTGGCGCCGGCGCTGAAGCCACGGGCCAGGCTGGGCTCGATAAAGCGCTGGGTGCCCCAGGACGTGAGGACTTGGCCCTGGTTGTCGGCGAGCATGATCAGGCAATTGGAATTGCTCAGGATGTTTTCGTAGTACGGCAGCACTTCCTGATGGGTGGTCTGCACCAATGAGTGCTGGCTCTCAAGCAATTGGGCGATGCCGTCGGCGGGCAACTGATCGAAGGCGGGAGTGCTCTGGTGATCAAGGCCGAATGCGCGGCAGCGTGACCAGGAGTCCTGAATGATCGCTTCGTGGGTCTGTTGAACAGGTGCGGCCATGATGGGCAGTCTCGAAATGCTTCTTTGTTTTTGTTATGGCGCCCGTCTTCGCGGACAAAAAGCATCTATAGAGTGTTGTTCACTATTGTTCATTGTCAATCGTTGAGCTGTTCAATTGTTCAGTCGCGGTTGTTCATTTCTGTTCATCTGTGAACCTGACCGGTCAGTCTGCTAACGGCTAATCCAGCAAAATCAATGGGTTAACAAATCTGGCACAGATGTCGCTATAGGGAAGGCACCGCTTGACTCCAAAAATAAAAAGGCCGAGCCATGTCATTAACCCTGGAACACGTCAGCCGCACCGTCGAGGGCCAGATCTGGATCGACGATGTGAATCTCCGTTTCGAACCCGGTTCGTTCAACGTATTGCTTGGGCGCACCTTGTCCGGCAAGACCAGCCTCATGCGCCTGATGGCCGGCCTCGACAAGCCCGACACCGGCCGCGTGCTGATGAACGGCGTCGACGTCACCCAGCGCCCGGTGCGCTTGCGCAACGTGTCGATGGTCTATCAGCAGTTCATCAACTACCCGACCATGACGGTGTTCGAGAACATCGCCTCGCCGTTGCGCCAGGCCGGGGTCTCTAACGAGATCATCCAGAGCAAGGTGCAGGAGACCGCGCGCATGCTGCGCATCGAGAAATTTCTCAAGCGCTATCCGCTGGAACTCTCCGGCGGCCAGCAGCAGCGCACGGCGATGGCCCGCGCGCTGGTCAAGGATGCCGAGCTGATCCTGTTCGATGAACCCCTGGTCAACCTCGACTACAAGCTGCGCGAAGAACTGCGCCAGGAAATGCGCGAGCTGTTCAAGCTGCGCCACACCATTGCGGTGTACGCCACCACCGAACCCAACGAGGCGCTGGCCCTGGGCGGCACCACGACGATCCTGCACGAAGGCAAAGTGGTGCAGAGCGGCGTCAGCACCGAGGTGTATCACCAGCCGAAAACCGTGCTGGCGGCCGAGCTGTTCTCCGAGCCGCCGATCAACCTGATGCCGGGGCGGATTGCCGGCAACGAAGTGAGCTTCGCCAACTTCGTGCACTTCCCGCTGAACGTCGACCTGCGCCCGGTGGGCGAGGGCGAGTTCCGCTTCGGTGTGCGCCCCAGCCACATCTCGCTGGTGCCGAGCAACGACGACGACCTCGAACTGGCGGTGACCGTGGAAGTGGCGGAAATCAGCGGTTCGGAAACCTTCCTGCATGTGCGCAACGAGCATTTCCTGTTGGTGCTGCACTTGCCTGGCGTGCATGAGTACGACGTCGATGCGCCGATCCGCATCTACATCCCGACCCATAAACTGTTTGTGTTCGATGCACAGGGGCGCCTGGTCCAGGCTCCCGGTCGACGCGTTGCGAGGGTTGCCTGATGGCCGAAATTCGTTTGCACAACCTCGCGCACAGCTACACCAGCACCCCGACCGGGCCTGAGGATTACGCGATCCGCGAGATGGACCACATCTGGGAACAGGGCGGCGCTTACGCGTTGCTCGGGCCGTCCGGCTGCGGCAAGTCGACCTTGCTCAACATCATTTCCGGCCTGCTCAGCCCGTCCCAGGGCCAGGTGATGTTCGACAGCAAAGTGGTCAACGACCTGACCCCGGAGAAACGCAACATCGCCCAGGTGTTCCAGTTCCCGGTGGTCTACGACACCATGACCGTGTTCGACAACCTGGCCTTCCCGCTGCGCAACCAGGGCATGGCCGAGGCGAAGATCCACAGCAAGGTCCAGGAAATCGCTGAAGTCCTCGACCTGCAAAACCTGCTGAGCAAAAAGGCCCGCAACCTCACCGCCGACGAAAAACAGAAAGTCTCCATGGGCCGTGGCCTGGTGCGTGACGACGTGTCGGCGATCCTGTTCGACGAACCGCTGACGGTGATCGACCCGCACCTGAAGTGGAAACTGCGGCGCAAGCTCAAGCAGATTCACGAGCAGTTCAACATCACCATGGTCTACGTGACCCACGATCAACTCGAGGCCTCGACCTTCGCTGACAAGATCGCGGTGATGTACGGCGGCCAGATCGTCCAGTTCGGCACCCCGCGTGAGTTGTTCGAACGGCCGAGCCACACCTTTGTCGGTTATTTCATCGGCAGCCCTGGCATGAACCTGATCGAGGTCACGCCGCAGCCCGGCGGCGTCGGTTTCGCCTCGACCCGGTTGCCATTGCCCGAGGCGATGCAGCAACGCATCGCCGAGAGCGAGTGGAAAACCCTGAAAGTCGGGATTCGCCCGGAGTTCGTGCACGTCTGGGACGAGCCGTTCGAAGACGCGATGCAAGCCCAAGTGGTGCACGTCGAAGACCTCGGCACCTACAAAATCATGACCCTCAACCTCGATGGCGCGCCGTTGAAAGTGCGCCTGGCCGAAGACAAACCGGTGCCCGAAGGCACGGCGTACATCAGTTTTCCGGCGCAATGGCTGATGGTCTACGCCGATGAATACCTGCTGGAGGCGCAGTCATGAACAAGGTCCAGAACAACAAGGCCTGGTGGCTGGTGCTGCCGGTGTTCCTGCTGGTGGCGTTCAGCGCCGTGATCCCGATGATGACCGTGGTCAACTATTCGGTGCAGGACATCTTCGACCAGTCCAGCCGCTATTTCGTCGGCGCCGACTGGTACAAGCAAGTGCTGCTCGACCCGCGCCTGCACGATTCGCTGCTGCGCCAGTTCATCTACTCGGCCTGCGTGCTGCTGATTGAAATCCCCCTGGGCATCGCCATCGCCCTGACCATGCCGACCAAGGGCCGCTGGTCGTCGCTGGTGCTGATTATCCTGGCGATCCCGTTGCTGATCCCGTGGAACGTGGTCGGCACCATCTGGCAGATTTTTGGCCGTGCCGACATTGGCTTGCTCGGTTCCAGCCTCAACGCCATGGGCATCAGTTACAACTACGCGGCCAACACCATGGATGCCTGGGTCACGGTGCTGGTGATGGACGTGTGGCACTGGACCTCGCTGGTGGCGCTGTTGTGCTTCTCCGGGCTGCGGGCGATCCCCGACGTGTATTACCAGGCGGCGCGCATTGACCGGGCGTCGAACTGGGCGGTGTTCCGCCACATCCAGTTGCCCAAGTTGAAAAGCGTGCTGCTGATTGCGGTGATGCTGCGCTTCATGGACAGCTTCATGATCTACACCGAACCGTTCGTGCTCACCGGCGGCGGGCCGGGCAACGCCACGACCTTCCTCAGCCAGACCTTGACGCAAATGGCCATCGGCCAATTCGACCTGGGCCCGGCCGCGGCATTCTCGCTGGTGTACTTCCTGATCATCCTGTTGGTGTCCTGGCTGTTCTACACCGCCATGACTCACTCTGACGCCAACCGCTGAGGCCCATCATGAGCAAGAGAAAGCTGATTCCGCTGCTGATCTACATCCTGTTCCTGCTGGTGCCGATCTACTGGCTGCTGAACATGTCGTTCAAGAGCAACACTGAAATCCTTGGCGGCCTGACCCTGTTTCCGCAGGATTTCACCCTGGCCAACTACAAGGTGATCTTCACCGACCCGAGCTGGTACAACGGTTACCTCAACTCGCTGTACTACGTCAGCCTGAACACGGTGATTTCCCTGAGCGTGGCGCTGCCGGCAGCGTATGCCTTCTCGCGCTATCGTTTCCTCGGCGACAAGCACCTGTTCTTCTGGCTGCTGACCAACCGCATGGCACCGCCGGCGGTGTTCCTGCTGCCGTTTTTCCAGCTGTATTCGTCGATCGGCCTGTTCGATACCCACATTGCCGTGGCCCTGGCGCACTGTCTGTTCAACGTGCCATTGGCGGTGTGGATCCTCGAAGGCTTCATGTCCGGGGTGCCGAAAGAAATTGACGAGACGGCCTACATTGACGGCTACAGTTTCCCCAAGTTTTTCGTGAAGATTTTCATCCCGCTGATCGGTTCCGGGATCGGCGTGACGGCGTTCTTCTGTTTCATGTTTTCTTGGGTCGAACTGCTGCTGGCGCGGACCCTGACGTCGGTCAACGCCAAGCCGATCGCTGCGGTGATGACCCGCACGGTGTCGGCATCAGGGATTGACTGGGGTGTGCTGGCGGCGGCGGGGGTGCTGACCATCCTGCCGGGCATGCTGGTGATCTGGTTTGTGCGCAACCACGTAGCCAAGGGCTTTGCCCTGGGCCGGGTATGAGGAACTGATGATGGAATGGATGAGCTGGACCGTCCCCACGGCGGTGTTCTTCGGCGTCATAGGCTTGATCCTGGTGGGCATGACGACCTGGGAATTGCGTTCGCCGAGCGTTCTTCGGCGAGGTTTTCTACCGATTGCCACCACCCGTGGCGATCGGTTGTTTATCGGTCTTCTCGGCAGCGCCTACCTGCATTTGCTGGTAATTGGCGTAACCGACTGGAGCATCTGGGTAGCGTCCGCGCTGTCCCTGGTGTGGCTGTTATCTGTGATGCGTTGGGGCTAGCCGAATTGCTCGGCCACGTAGCTCTGAAACCCAAAAAGGAGGTCTCTATGTTCGACAAAAACAATAAGCTGCGACATAGCGTTTCATTGGCAGCCATGCTGGCACTCAGCGGTTTGAGCGCTGCGGCCTGGGCCGATGCCTATGAAGACGCTGCCAAGAAATGGATCGGCAGCGAATTCAAACCGTCCACCCTCAGCGAAGCCCAGCAACTGGAAGAGCTGAAGTGGTTCATCAAGGCAGCCGAACCGTTCCGCGGCATGGAAATCAAGGTGGTTTCGGAAACCCTGACCACCCACGAGTACGAATCCAAGGTGCTGGCCAAGGCCTTCAGCGAGATCACCGGGATCAAACTGACCCACGACCTGCTGCAAGAAGGCGACGTGGTGGAAAAACTGCAGACGCAAATGCAGTCGGACAAGAACATCTATGACGGCTGGGTCAACGACTCGGACCTGATCGGTACGCACTTCCGCTACGGCAAGACTGAATCGATCACCGACATGATGGCCAACGAAGGCAAGAACTTCACTTCGCCGACCCTCGACCTCAAGGATTTCATCGGCATTTCGTTCACCACCGCGCCGGACGGCAAGATCTACCAATTGCCTGACCAGCAGTTCGCCAACCTGTACTGGTTCCGCGCCGACTGGTTCGAACGCCCGGACCTGAAAGCCAAGTTCAAAGAGAAGTACGGCTATGAACTGGGCGTGCCGATCAACTGGTCGGCCTATGAAGATATCGCCAAGTTCTTCAGCGAAGACGTCAAGGAAATCGACGGCAAGCGCGTCTACGGGCACATGGACTACGGCAAGAAAGACCCATCCCTGGGCTGGCGCTTCACCGATGCCTGGTTCTCCATGGCCGGTGGCGGCGACAAAGGCTTGCCAAACGGCTTGCCGGTGGACGAGTGGGGCATCCGCGTCGAGGACTGCCATCCGGTCGGTTCGAGCGTCACCCGTGGTGGCGACACCAACGGCCCGGCAGCGGTTTACGCCACGCAGAAATACGTCGACTGGATGAAGGCTTACGCGCCACCGGAAGCGGCGGGCATGACCTTCTCCGAATCCGGCCCGGTGCCGTCGCAAGGCAACATCGCCCAGCAGATCTTCTGGTACACCGCGTTTACCGCTGACATGGTCAAACCGGGCTTGCCGGTGGTGAATGCCGATGGCACGCCAAAATGGCGCATGGCGCCGTCGCCTGTCGGACCTTACTGGGAAAAAGGCATGAAGAAGGGCTATCAGGACGTAGGTTCCTGGACCTTCCTCAAGTCGACGCCAGAGAAACAGAAACTCGCGGCCTGGCTCTACGCGCAGTTCGTGACCTCGAAGTCGGTTTCCCTGAAGAAAACCATCGTTGGCCTGACGCCGATTCGTGAGTCCGACATCAACTCCCAGGCCATGACCGATATGGCGCCGAAACTGGGTGGTCTGGTGGAGTTTTATCGTAGCCCGGCCCGGACCGAGTGGTCGCCGACCGGCACCAACGTACCGGATTACCCGCGCCTGGCGCAGCTGTGGTGGAGCAATATCGCGGCGGCAGCCAGCGGCGAGAAAACCCCGCAACAGGCGCTGGACAACCTGGCCAAGGAACAGGACGCAATCATGACGCGCCTGGAACGCTCCAAGGTGCAACCGGTGTGCGGCCCGAAAATGAACCCGGAACGCGATGCGCAATACTGGTTCGACCAGCCGGGCGCACCGAAACCGAAACTGGCCAACGAGAAGCCGAAAGGCGAGACCGTCAACTACAACGAACTGCTGAAATCCTGGGCGGATGCCCGCAAGTAATGCGTAGTGTGTGACAAAGGAACGGCACCGTGAGGTGCCGTTTTTTTTACCCCGGCGGATGCCTTTTCAAGGCATCACGAACGGTTTTCAGCAGTGCCCCGTGGAAGATGTCATGCCCGGCGTGGACCAAGTGGCAGTCAACGTGCTGGTGCTGTCGCAGCCAGCGCAGGCTGGCCATGCCGAAGCGGTCGTGGATGCCTTGGATCACCCGGGTGTTGTCATTGAGGATTGGCTGCTCGTGGCCGCGGATGAAGAAATACTGGTTGATGTGGTAGTGCAGCTCCAGGCGAACGGCTTGCACGGCGTTTTCATCGACGAATGCGTCGAGCAGGCTGCTGCCCGGTGAATGTTGCTGCGGCGTCAGCATCGCCTTCATCCAATGCAGGGCGGCCTGGCGGCGCTTTGCGGGACAGTCGGCTTTCAGTGCCTGGTGAATGTCGTGTGGCGCTATGCTGACAGCCCCTGCGGTGACGGTTGACAGGCTATGGCGCAACGTTTGATCGTAGGCCCGGACATTGTCAGTGAAGGGCACGAACAGCGACGCCAAGGTGGTGTTACCCACCGCGCAGGGATAGTGCTGCTGGTACAGCGTCGCCAGCCAACTGCCCCAGGAAATCCCCAGCAAGCTGATTTTGTCGAAACCCAGGTATTGGCGCAGGCAATCGATGTCCTCGACACAGGCACTGGTGGTGTTGAGGCGACATTCGCCGTATGGCATTGAGCGCCCGCAACCCCGCTGGTCGAACAGGATGACCTCGAAACAACGCAGGTCGAAGAACTCCAGATGATGCCGGGTGCTGCGCCCGCCGGGTCCGCCATGGAGGAAAAAGATCGGTTCGGCGCCCGGCGTGCCGTGGCGTTCCCAGTACAGTAAGTGCCCATCATCGGTGGCGAACCAGCCCTGCTTCGCATCCATATTTTTCCGCCGCTATCGTGCTGAGGTGAGTGAACAGGAAGGCGTGATCGCCCACCTGTCGAAGGTCATCAGGGTAATGGCGGGCAACGCGCGCTGGCTGTAGGACGTTGCGCAGAGTCCGGCGGGGCGATTCGGGGTTTTGCGCGGAAAAGCGGGGCGGCAGGGAAAAATCCTACAAACGCAAAAACGGCACCCGAAGGTGCCGTTTTTGTGTTGCCGGGTGACTTAAGCGGTCAACCCGCCAGGCCCGATTGCTGGACCAGGGTCAGCAGCGGTTGCGGGTACAGGCCGAGGAAGAACGCCAGTACCGCGATCGCCAGCAGCATCACGCCGCCAGCCTTTTGTTCCCAGTGCAGTTGCGCATCGTGGCGACGCAGGTTCGGCTCGATCAGGTACAAGGTGACCATCACACGCAGGTAGTAGAAGACGCCGATGGCGCTGCCCAGTACCAGCGAACCCACCAGCCACCATTGGTGCGACTCGACACCGGTGGCGATGATGTAGAACTTGCCGATGAAGCCAGCGGTCAGCGGGATGCCCGCCAGGGACAGCATCATCACGGTCAGCACGGCGGTCAGGTACGGACGGCGCCAGAACAGGCCGCGATATTCGTACAGGGCATCGGCGTCGCGGCCGTTGTACGGCGAGGACATCAGGGTGATCACGCCGAAGGCGCCGAGGCTGGTGATCACGTAGGTCACCAGGTACACGCCGATGGCTTCCAGCGCCAGGCCCTTGCTCGCCACCAGCGCGATCAGCAGGTAACCGAAGTGGGCGATGGACGAGTAACCCAGCAGACGCTTGAGGTTGCTCTGGGTCAGCGCCAGCAGGTTACCGAACAGGATCGAGGCCACGGCGATGACACTGAGCACCGTGCTCAACACGCCGCTGCTGGCCACCGGGGAGATCTGGAACAGCCGCACCATCACCGCGAACACCGCGACTTTGGAAGCGGTCGCCAGGAACGCCGCGACCGGTGCCGGAGCACCTTCGTATACGTCCGGAGTCCAGAGGTGGAAGGGTACCAGCGACAGCTTGAACGCCAGGCCGATCAGCATCATGCCCAGGCCCAGTTGCGCCAGCGGGCTTGGCAGGCCGGTGGCCGCCAGGGCCTGGCCGATGCCGACGAAGCTCAGGGAACCGGCGTCTGCGTAGAGCAGGGCCATACCGAACAACAGGAACGCCGAACCGGCGGCCGACAGCACCATGTACTTGATGCCGGCTTCCAGCGAGCGCTTGTTGAAGAAGGCATAGGCCACCAGGCCGTAGACCGGCACCGACAGCAGCTCCAGACCGATGAACAACCCGGCCAGGTGCTGCGCGCTGACCAGAACCAGACCACCGGCGGCGGCCATCAGGATCAGCAGGTACAGTTCTTCGCGGTTGCCCGGGTAACCCGTGCCGCCATCGCCGAGGTAGGCATGGGCAAGGGTCACACACGCGAGGGTCGCGACCAGGATCAGCGCCATGTACAGGCAGGCGAAGCTGTCGACTTGCAGCAACGGCGTCACGGCCAGAGGCGCGACTTTCAAGGCTGGCAGGATCGACAGCAGGGCCAGGTTGAGGCCCGCCACCGAGATCAGGAAGGTTTGCGAGTGATTACGGCGCCAGGCGATTGCCAGCATCACCACGATAATGGTGAGGCTGGTGATCAACAGTGGCGCAAGCGCAATAAAGTGTTGAATCGTGAATTCCATAGCGCTCTTACCGGGCCGAAGCGAGTTGAGTGAAGGCGGTGCCGAGCCACTGCTGCACGCCATGCATCGTAGCGGCAGAGGTGTCGAGGAACGGTTGCGGGTAGACGCCGAGGTAAATCAGCAACACCGCAAGGCCGAGCACCATGGTCAGTTCGCGACCATCCATGCCATGCAACACCGCGTCCGATTTGGACGGGCCAAAGTAGGCACGGTGAATCATGATCAGCGAGTAGACCGAACCGAACACCAGGCCGGACGTGGCGATCGCGGTAATCCATGGCGCACTGACGAAGCTGCCGATCAGGATCAGGAACTCGCCGACAAAGTTACCGGTACCCGGCAGGCCCAGGGACGCGGCCGCGAAGAACAGGCTGATCGCCGGCAGGTACGCGATGCGCGACCACAGGCCACCCATTTCACGCATGTCACGGGTGTGCAGGCGCTCGTACAGTTGACCACTGAGGATAAACAGCGCAGCGGCGGACACACCGTGGGCCAGCATCTGGATCACCGCGCCCTGCAGGGCCAACTGGCTGCCGGAGTAGATGCCGATCAGCACGAAACCCATGTGGGAAACGGACGAGAAGGCAATCAGACGCTTGATGTCAGTCTGGGCGAAGGCCAGGAATGCACCGTAGAAGATCCCGATCAGACCGAGGGTCATGGCGATCGGCGCGAACTCGGCCGAAGCATTCGGGAACAACGGCAGGGCGAAACGCAGCAGGCCGTAGGCAGCGGTCTTCAACAGGATACCGGCGAGGTCGACGGAACCGGCGGTCGGCGCTTGGGCGTGCGCGTCCGGCAGCCAGGAGTGGAACGGCACCACCGGCAGCTTGACCGCGAAGGCGATGAAGAAGCCGAGCATCAGGATGTACTCGGTGGTCATCGACATCTTGGTTTTCAACAGGTCGGCGTAGTTGAAGGTAATCACGCCAGTGTTGTTGAAGTTGACCAGCACCAGACCGAGGATCGCCACCAACATGATCAGGCCGGATGCCTGAGTGAAGATGAAGAACTTGGTCGCTGCATAGATCCGGGTTTTCTTGCCGTCCGAAGAACTGTGACCCCAGAGCGCGATGAGGAAGTACATCGGCACCAGCATCATTTCCCAGAAGAAGAAGAACATGAACAGGTCGAGGGCGAGGAACACGCCGACCACACCGCCCAGGATCCACATCAGGTTCAAGTGGAAGAAGCCGACGTGACGCTGGATCTCTTTCCACGAGCAGAGCACCGAGAGGATGCCCAGCAGGCCGGTCAGCAGGATCATCAACAGCGACAGGCCGTCGAGGGCCAGGTGCACGTTGATGCCAAAGCGCTGGATCCAGACATGCTTGAACTCAAGCGCCCAGACCGGATCGGCGCCAGGCGCCGGAGCCAATGAATAGTCACCGTGGGCCCACAGCCAGAGGCCGAGTGCGAGTTCCAGGGTCATGGTCAACAGCGCAATCCAGCGCGGGAGGGTAGCGCCGAAGCGCTCACCCATCCAGCACAGCAGGCCGCCGATGAAGGGGATCAGGATTAGCCAAGGCAGAATCATGACGGGCTCAATTCCTTTCGCAAGTTCGCAAGGTTCATATCAGACCGCTACCAGTACGATGGCGCCGATGACGAGGACGGCACCGGCAGCCATCGAGGCCGCGTACCAACGCAGTTGACCGGTCTCGGTGCGGCTCAGGGCGGTGTGGCCGCCCTTGGCCATACGCGGGATCAGACCGATGGTCTGGTCGAGCGGGTCTTTGCGCAGTACGTGGCTGATCGCCAGGTACGGTTTGACGAACAGTTTGTCGTAGATCCAGTCGAAGCCCCACGCGGCGAACCACCAGGCCGACAGCAAGCGACCGAGGCCGCTGTTGGCGATGGCAGTGACGAAGCGACGCTTGCCGAGGAACAGCAGCGCCGCCAGCAGGATACCGGCCAGGGCGATGGCGCCCGAGGCGATTTCCAGGCTGTGCTTGGCTTCGCCGCCGGCATGCCCGACGCTTTCTGGCAGTACGCCGTGCAGCGGCGGCACGATCATCGCGCCGACGAAGGTCGACAGCACGATCAGCACCGACAGTGGCAGCCAGTGAGCGATGCCGTGGCCGGCGTGGGCTTCGGTCTTCGCTTCACCATGGAACGCGATGAAGATCAGGCGGAAGGTGTAGAGCGACGTCATGAACGCACCCACCAGACCGGCGTACAGCAGACCGTGGTTACCGCTGGCGAAGGCTTCCCAGAGGATTTCGTCCTTGGAGTAGAAACCGGCGGTCACCAGTGGCAGGGCCGACAACGCGGCACCGCCGACGATGAAGCTGGCGTAGGCCAGTGGCAGTTTCTTCCACAGGCCGCCCATCTTGAAGATGTTCTGCTCGTGGTGGCACGCAACGATCACCGCACCGGACGCGAGGAACAGCAGCGCCTTGAAGAAGGCGTGGGTCATCAGGTGGAAGATCGCGCCATCCCAGGCACCAACACCCAGCGCCAGGAACATGTAGCCGATCTGGCTCATGGTCGAGTAGGCGAGGATACGTTTGATGTCGGTCTGTACCAGCGCGGCGAAACCGGCCAGCACCAGGGTCACGCCACCGACGATGCCTACCAGATGCAGGATGTCCGGCGCGAGGGTGAACAGGCCGTGGGTACGGGCGATCAGGTAGACACCGGCGGTCACCATGGTCGCGGCGTGGATCAGTGCCGATACCGGGGTCGGGCCGGCCATCGCATCCGCCAGCCAGGTTTGCAACGGCAGTTGCGCGGATTTACCGACGGCACCGCCGAGCAGCATCAGGGTCGCCAGGACGATCCAGAAGTCGCCAGCCTGGAATTTCTGCGGCGCCAGCACCAGCAGTTCCTGGATGTTCAGCGTGCCCAGTTGCTGGAACAGGATGAACAGGCCGATGGCCATGAACACGTCGCCGACGCGGGTCACGATGAAAGCCTTGAGGGCTGCGTTACCGTTGTTGCGATTGCTGTAGTAGAAACCGATCAACAGGTACGAGCACAGGCCCACGCCTTCCCAGCCGAAGTACACGAACAACAGGTTATCGGCCAGGATCAGGAACAGCATGCTGGCGATAAACAAGTTGGTGTAGGCGAAGAAGCGCGAGTAACCGGCTTCACCGCGCATGTACCAGGAGGCGAACAGGTGGATCAGGAAACCCACGCCCACCACCACGCCGAGCATGGTCACCGACAAGCCATCCAGGTGCAGGGCGAAATTCGGCTGGAAGCCTTCCACCGACATCCAGCGCCACAGCACCTGCACATACGCGCCACCTTCCGGCGGCGCGATGTGGAATTGCCACATCACGTAAGCCGCGACGATGGCCGAGAGGCCGATGGAGCCGACGCCGATCAGCGCCGAGAGGTTTTCCGAGAAGCGGCCGCGTGAGAACGACAGCAGCAGGAACCCGATCAGGGGAAATACGAAAGTCAGAAAGAGAAGATTCATCCGCGCATCTCGCTGGCAGCGTCGATATCAAGCGTGTGGAAGCGGCGATACAGCTGCAGCAGGATCGCCAGGCCAATACTGGCCTCGGCGGCTGCGAGACTGATCACCAGGATGAACATGATCTGTCCATCCGGCTGCGCCCAGCGCGCGCCCGCGACGATGAAGGCCAGGGCGGAGGCATTCATCATCACCTCCAGGCTCATCAGCACGAACAGAATGTTGCGGCGGACCATCAGGCCGACCAGACCGAGGCAGAACAGGATGCCGGCGACGGCCAGACCATGCTCCAGAGGGATAGCAGGCATCGTCATTGCTCCTTGGCTTCGTTGCGGCCCAAGTGGAACGCCGTGACGGCTGCGGCGAGCAGCAGCATCGAGGCGAGTTCGACCACCAGCAGGTACGGACCGAACAGGCTGATGCCCACGGCCTTGGCGTCCACGGTGGTTTGACCGATGGCTGCACCGCTGGAATGGCTGAACAGCACATACAGCAGTTCAGCCAGCAACAGCGCCGCGAGCACCACCGGACCGATCCAGATGCCGGGCTTGAGCCACACGCGCTCTTGCTGCACCGAGGCCGGGCCGAGGTTGAGCATCATCACCACGAACACGAACAGCACCATGATGGCGCCGGCGTAGGCGATCACTTCCAGGACCCCGGCGAACGGCGCGCCAAGGCTGAAGAAGGTCATCGCCACGGCGATCAGCGAAATAATCAGGTAGAGCAGGGCGTGCACAGGGTTGGTGTTGGTGACCACTCGAAGCGTGGACACCACCGCGATACCCGATGCGAAATAGAAAGCGAATTCCATCGTTCTTCCTTAAGGCAGCAAGCTCTTCACGTTGATCGGCTCGGCTTCGTTCTGCGCGGAGCCTTTTGGCTTACCGGCAATCGCCATACCTGCAACACGATAGAAGTTGTAATCAGGGTTTTTGCCGGGGCCGGAGATCAGCAGATCTTCTTTCTCGTACACCAGGTCCTGACGTTTGAACTCGGCCATTTCGAAATCCGGGGTCAACTGGATCGCGGTGGTCGGGCAGGCTTCCTCGCAGAGGCCGCAGAAAATGCAGCGCGAGAAGTTGATGCGGAAGAACTCCGGGTACCAGCGACCGTCGTCGGTTTCCGCTTTCTGCAGCGAGATGCAGCCCACCGGGCACGCCACGGCGCACAGGTTGCAGGCCACGCAGCGCTCTTCGCCATCGGGGTCGCGGGTCAGGACGATACGGCCACGGTAGCGCGGCGGCAGGTACACCGCCTCTTCCGGGTATTGCAGGGTGTCGCGTTTGCGGAAGCCGTGACCGAACACCATCACCAGGCTGCGCAATTGGGTACCAGTACCCTTAACGATGTCGCCAATATATTTGAACATGGGTCAAATCCTCACTGAACCGCGCCCGCTGGCGTGTTCAACAACACAACCGCAGCGGTCACCAGCAAATTGATCAGGGTCAGCGGCAGGCAGAATTTCCAGCTGAAGTCCATTACCTGGTCATAGCGTGGGCGCGGGATGGAAGCGCGCAGCAGGATGAACAGCATGATGAAGAACGCGGTCTTCAAGGCAAACCAGACAAACGCCAGTTGCGGCAGGATGCCGAACGGGCCATGCCAGCCACCGAAGAACAGGGTCACCAGCAATGCCGAGATCAGGATGATGCCGATGTACTCGCCAACGAAGAACATGCCCCATTTCATGCCGGCGTATTCAATGTGGTAACCGTCGGCCAGTTCCTGCTCCGCTTCCGGCTGGTCGAAGGGGTGACGGTGAGTCACGGCCACGCCAGCGATGAAGAAGGTACAGAAGCCGAAGAACTGCGGAATGATGAACCACAGGTTCTGCGCCTGGTACTCGACGATGTCGCGCATGTTGAACGAGCCGACCTGCACCACGATGCCCATCAGCGCCAGGCCCATGAACACTTCGTAGGACACCGTTTGTGCCGAGGCCCGCAAGCTGCCCAGCAGGGCGAACTTGTTGTTACTCGACCAGCCGGCGAACAGCACCGCATAGACCGACAGACCGGCCATGGCGAAGAAGAACAGCAGGCCGATGTTCAGGTCCGCGACGCCCCAGGTCGGGGTGATCGGGATGACGGCGAAGGCGATCAACAAGGCGCTCATGGCCACGACCGGTGCCAGGGTGAAAATCACCTTGTCGGCGAACGGCGGGGTCCAGTCTTCCTTGAAGAACATCTTCAACATGTCGGCGGCGATCTGGAACATGCCGAACGGGCCAACGCGGTTCGGACCGTAGCGGTCCTGCCACCAGCCCAGCAGGCGACGTTCGACGAAGCTGAGCAGGGCGCCCGCCACCACCACCGCCAACAGCACGACGATGGCCTTGACGACCGCAATGATCGTGTCGATCACTTCAGGGGTGAACCAGGTCATTGCGCTGCCTCCTGCAGACCGTCAACGGAGTGGCCGAAAATCGCCGGTGGAATGCCGGCGATGCCCGCAGGCAGCGCCACCAGGCCGGCGCCCAGTTCTTCGTTGATGCGCAGCGGCAGACGCAAGGTCTGGCCGGCCACGTTCAAGCTCAGCAGGGCACCGTCGTTGACGCCCAGGCGATCGGCTTCCGATTTGGCCAGGGACACGTAGGCGGCCGGGATGCGTTCCTGCACCGGGGCGGCTTTCGAAGAGTTCTCTTCGCTGCCGAACAGGTGGAAGAATGGCACAACCTGCCAGGTGCCCGGCGCCGGGTTGAAGGCGCGCGGTACGCTGGCGAACCAGTTCAGCGAATCACCGCTGCTTTCGATCAGGCGGGTGCCCGGGTCGCCAGCGCGGATATGACCACCGACTTCGTCCTGGAACTTGTTCCAGGCTTGCGGCGAGTTCCACCCCGGCGACCAGGCGAATGGCACTTGCTGACGCGGTTCGACCGAGCCCGAGTAACCTTCCATGGAGAAGGCGAACGCGGTGTCGTTGTCTTGCGAAGTACGCGGTTCGTGCACGCTGATGTTGGCGCGCATGGCGGTACGACCGGAGTAACGCAGCGGTTCACGGGCCAGTTTCATGCCCTTGATGCGGAACGCGGCGGACGGCGCGGCATCGACGATGCGCGCCAGTTGCGGCGTGCTCGAAGCCACGGCGGCGGTGACGTGGTCCAACTGCGTCCAGTCGATCGGCTGGTTCAACAGGGTGGCGCGCAGGGCATGCAGCCAGCGCCAGCCTTCGTGCACCAGAATGCTGGCGTCGAGGTATTTCGGATCGAACACCTGGAAGAAGCGCTGGGCGCGGCCTTCCTGGCTGACCAGCGTACCGTCGCCTTCGGCGAAGCTCGCCGCAGGCAAGACCAGGTGCGCGCGTTCGCTGGTGGCGGTCTTCTGGTGGTCGGCGACGATCACCACCTTGGCGGCGCTCAATGCTGCGTCAACCTTGGCGTTGTCGGTGCGGGTGTACAGATCGTTTTCCAGCACCACGATGGCATCGGCGGAACCTTCGATGACCGCTTGCAGCGCGGCGTCCACCGAGTCACCACCGAGCATGGCCAGGCCGAGGCTGTTGGCCTCTGGCACGATCAGGCTGATGGAACCGTTCTTCTCGCGCAGCTTCAGGGCCTTGGCGATGTTCGCGGCGGCTTCGATCAGTGCCTTGGACCCCAGGGAGGTGCCGGCAATGATCAGCGGACGCTTGGCGGCGAGCAGGGCGTCGGCGATGCGCTGGGCCAGTTCAACGGCTTCAGCGTCCAGACCGGCGACGGCTGGAGCGCTGGCGTCGAGGGCGTGAGCCACGGCGAAACCGATGCGCGCCAAGTCGTCCGGCGCGGCGTGCACGCATTCTTCGGCGATGTCGTCGAGCTTGGTGTCGGCGAGGCTGGCGATGAACAGTGGGTTCAGCGCGTGCTGGCCGATGTTCTTCACGGCGGCGTCGAGCCACGGCTGGACGCGCATGGCGTCGGCCATGTCTTCGGCCTTGCCTTTGACCGACTGGCGCAGGGCCAGGGCCATGCGTGCTGCAGTCTGGGTCAAGTCTTCGCCGAGGACGAAAATCGCGTCGTGGTCTTCGATGTCGCGCATGTTCGGGATCGGCAGCGGGCTGTCTTTGAGCACCTGCATGACCAGTCGAATGCGTTCCAGCTCAGCGGCTTCGATACCGGAGTAGAAGTGCTCGGCACCCACCAATTCGCGCAACGCGTAGTTGCTTTCGAGGCTGGCGCGGGGCGAGCCGATGCCGACGATGTTGCGGCCGCGCAGCAGGTCAGCGGCTTTATCCAGCGCTTCGTCGAGGCTCAGCTTGGCGCCGTTGGCCAGCAAGGGCTGGCGCGGGCGGTCTTCGCGGTTGACGTAGCCATAACCGAAACGGCCACGGTCGCACAGGAAGTATTGGTTTACCGAACCGTTGAAACGGTTTTCGATGCGGCGCAGTTCGCCGTAACGCTCGCCCGGGGAGATGTTGCAACCGCTGGAGCAGCCATGGCAGATGCTCGGCGAGAACTGCATGTCCCACTTGCGGTTGTAGCGCTCGGAGTGAGTCTTGTCGGTGAACACACCGGTCGGGCAGACCTCGGTGAGGTTGCCGGAGAACTCGCTTTCGAGGGTGCCGTCTTCAACGCGACCGAAGTACACGTTGTCGTGGGCGCCGAACACACCGAGGTCGGTGCCGCCGGCGTAGTCCTTGTAGAAGCGCACACAGCGGTAGCAGGCGATGCAGCGGTTCATTTCGTGGGAAATGAACGGGCCCAGTTGCTGGTTCTGGTGGGTGCGCTTGGTGAAGCGATAACGGCGCTCGTTGTGGCCGGTCATCACCGTCATGTCTTGCAGGTGGCAGTGACCGCCTTCTTCGCACACAGGGCAGTCGTGCGGGTGGTTGGTCATCAGCCATTCGACGACGCTGGCGCGAAAGACTTTCGCTTCCTCGTCGTCGATGGAGATCCAGCTGCCGTCGGTGGCGGGGGTCATGCAGGACATAACGATCCGACCACGCTTGTCGTTCTCGTCGGTGTACTGCTTGACCGCGCACTGGCGGCAGGCGCCAACGCTGCCAAGGGCGGGGTGCCAGCAGAAATAAGGAATGTCGAGGCCTAGCGACAGACATGCCTGTAACAGGTTGTCTGCGCCATCGACTTCGAGCTCTTTGCCGTCTACGTGGATAGTGGCCATGGTTCAAAGTTCTTCGTTGGCCCGGTGTCAGCGGGCGTGGCTAATGGAATCTTGTTGTTCGTGCGAATCCAAACAGCCGGTAAAGGCGTCATCGCACGACAGGCGAAGGGCACGGACCCTTCGCCTTTTTAAGCGTTACGCGCCGATTACGATCGGCCTGGCCAGGGGCGGGACGACGGCGCTGGAAGGCGCGATGCCGGCTTCGAACTCTGGACGGAAGTATTTGATGGCGCTGCCCAACGGCTCCACGGCACCCGGTGCGTGTGCACAGAAGGTCTTGCCTGGGCCGAGGAAACCGACCAGACCCAGCAGGGTCTCGATGTCGCCGGCTTGCCCTTCACCGTTTTCGAGCGCGCGCAGCAGCTTGACGCTCCACGGCAAACCATCACGGCACGGGGTGCAGAAACCGCACGACTCGCGGGAGAAGAACTCTTCCATGTTGCGTAGCAGCGAGACCATGTTGACGCTGTCGTCCACCGCCATCGCCAGGCCGGTGCCCATGCGGGTACCGACCTTGGCGATGCCGCCGGCGTACATTTGCGCGTCGAGGTGCTCGGGCAACAGGAAACCGGTACCGGCACCACCTGGCTGCCAGGCCTTGAGCTTGAAGCCGTCGCGCATGCCGCCCGCGTAGTCTTCGAACAACTCGCGGCCGGTGATGCCGAACGGCAATTCCCACAGGCCAGGGTTCTTGACCTTGCCGGAGAAGCCCATGAGCTTGGTGCCCATGTCTTCACTGCCTTCGCGGGCCAGGGATTTGTACCAATCGACGCCGTCGCCAATGATTGCCGGCACGTTGCACAGGGTTTCGACGTTGTTCACGCAGGTCGGCTTGCCCCAGACGCCAACGGCGGCAGGGAAGGGCGGCTTGGAGCGCGGGTTGGCGCGGCGGCCTTCGAGGGAGTTGATCAACGCGGTTTCTTCACCGCAGATGTAACGCCCGGCGCCGGTGTGGACGAACAGCTCGAAATCGAAGCCGCTGCCCAGGATGTTCTTGCCCAGCAGGCCGGCCGCCTTGGCTTCTTCCACGGCACGGTTGAGGTGCTTGGCGGCGGTGGTGTATTCGCCGCGCAGGAAGATGTAGCCACGGTAGGTTTTCAGCGCGCGGGCGCTGATCAGCATGCCTTCGATCAGCAGATGGGGCAGTTGCTCCATCAGCATGCGGTCTTTCCAGGTGTTCGGCTCCATTTCATCCGCGTTGCACAGCAGGTAGCGGATGTTGATGGATTCGTCTTTCGGCATCAGGCCCCACTTCACGCCCGTGGGGAAGCCTGCACCGCCGCGACCCTTGAGGCCGGCATCCTTGACGGTCTGGACGATGTCGTCCTGGCTCAGGTCAGCAAAGGCTTTGCGCGCGGCGGCGTAACCGTTCTTGGCCTGGTACTCGTCGAGCCACACGGCTTCGCCGTCGTCGCGCAGGCGCCAGGTCAGCGGGTGGGTCTCGGCCGAACGCTGGATGCGGTTGGCAGGACCGAAGGAAGTCAGGGTCATACGTAGCCCTCGAGCAGTTTGGCAACGCCGGCAGGCTGCACATCACCGAAAGTGTCGTCGTCGATCATCAACGCCGGCGCTTTGTCGCAGTTGCCGAGGCAGCAGACCGGCAGCAGGGTGAAACGACCGTCAGCGGTGGTTTGACCCAGGCCGATGCCGAGTTTGCTCTGGATTTCGCTGACCACCGACTCGTGGCCGCCGATGTAGCAGACCATGCTGTCGCAGACGCGAATGATGTGGCGGCCGACCGGTTGACGGAAGATCTGGCTGTAGAACGTCGCCACCCCTTCAACGTCGCTCGCCGGGATGCCGAGGATTTCGCCAATCGCGTACAAGGCGCCGTCCGGCACCCAGCCGCGTTCCTTCTGAACGATCTTCAGGGCTTCGATCGACGCCGCGCGCGGGTCTTCGTAGTGATGCAGCTCGTGCTCGATGGCCGAGCGCTCGGTTTCGCTGAGGGCGAAACGGTCTGTCTGGATAAGCGTGCTGTTCATGCTTAGCGGTCCACGTCGGCCATAACGAAATCGATACTACCCAGGTACGCGATCAAGTCCGCGACCATGCTGCCTTTGATCACCGAAGGGATCTGCTGCAGGTGCGGGAAGCTTGGGGTACGAATCCGGGTGCGGTAGCTCATGGTGCCGCCATCGCTCGTCAGGTAATAACTGTTGATGCCCTTGGTCGCTTCGATCATCTGGAAGGATTCGTTGGCCGGCATGACCGGGCCCCACGAAACTTGCAGGAAGTGCGTGATCAGGGTCTCGATGTGTTGCAGCGTGCGCTCTTTGGGCGGCGGCGTGGTCAGCGGATGATCCGCCTTGTACGGGCCTTCCGGCATGTTGCGCAGGCACTGGTCGATGATCTTGATGCTCTGGCGCATTTCTTCGACGCGAACCATGCAACGGTCGTAGGCATCGCCGTTGGCGGCCAGCGGCACTTCGAACTCGAAGTTCTCGTAGCCGGAGTACGGGCGCGCCTTACGCAGGTCGAAATCACAACCGGTCGAACGCAGGCCGGCACCGGTGACGCCCCATTCCAGGGCCTCTTTGGTGTTGTACTGGGCAACGCCGATGGTACGACCTTTGAGGATGCTGTTCTGCAAGGCAGCCTTGGTGTACTCGTCGAGGCGTTTTGGCAGCCAGTCGACGAATTCCTTGACCAGTTTTTCCCAGCCGCGCGGCAGGTCGTGAGCGACGCCACCGATGCGGTACCAGGCCGGATGCAGACGGAAACCGGTGATGGCTTCGATCACCGTGTACGCCTTCTGGCGATCGGTGAAGGTGAAGAATACCGGGGTCATCGCGCCGACGTCCTGGATGTAGGTACCCAGGAACAGCAGGTGACTGGTGATGCGGAAGAACTCAGCCATCATGATGCGGATGACGTCGACCTTCTCCGGCACTTTGATGCCCGCCAGCTTCTCGACCGAGAGCACATACGGCAGGTTGTTCATCACGCCACCGAGGTAATCGATGCGATCGGTGTACGGAATGAAACTGTGCCAGGACTGGCGCTCGGCCATTTTCTCGGCGCCACGGTGGTGGTAGCCGATGTCCGGGACACAGTCGACGATCTCTTCGCCATCGAGCTGCAGGATGATGCGGAACGCACCGTGGGCCGAAGGGTGGTTCGGGCCGAGGTTGAGGAACATGTAGTCCTCGTTCGCGCCCGAGCGCTTCATGCCCCAGTCTTCCGGCTTGAAACGCGCGGCTTCTTCCTCGAGCTGTTGCTTGGCCAGGTTGAGGCTGAACGGGTCGAACTCAGTGGCGCGGGCCGGGAAGTCCTTGCGCAGCGGGTGACCTTCCCAGGTCGGCGGCATCATGATGCGCGACAGGTGCGGGTGGCCTTTGAAATCGATGCCGTACATATCCCAGACTTCACGCTCGTACCAGTTGGCGTTGGGCCAGATGCTGGTGACGGTCGGCAGGCTGAGGTCGCTCTCGGACAGGGCGACTTTGATCATGACGTCACTGTTACGCTCCAGCGACATCAGGTGGTAGAACACGGTGAAATCGGCGCCGCTCGGCAGCCCTTGACGCTTGGTGCGCAGACGCTCGTCCACGCCGTGCAGGTCATAGAGCATGACGTACGGCTTGGGCAGGTTGCGCAGGAAAGTCAGGACTTCGACGAGTCTTGCCCGGGCAACCCACAGCACCGGCATGCCGGTACGGGTCGCCTGGGCGGAGAACGCCTCAGGGCCAAAACGGTTGTTCAGTTCGACGACCACATCCTGGTCGTCTGCCTTGTAAGGCGGGATGTACAGAGCACTGCCTGTAGTCATGGTTATTTATCGCTTTCGGTCAACGTAAAGAATGAAGCCAGTTTCTCGTTCCATAGAAGAAGCAGAGCTGGATCAGACTTCGTCGGGGCTGCGCAGGTTGGTGACTGCGATTCGCTGTTCGCGGCGCTGTTCCTTTTGCGACGGCATCTCGGCGCGATACACGCCTTGGTCACCGACGACCCAGGAAAGCGGGCGACGCTCTTGGCCAATCGACTCCTGCAACAGCATCAAGCCTTGCAGAAAAGCTTCAGGGCGGGGCGGGCAGCCAGGCACGTAGACGTCCACGGGCAGGAACTTGTCCACCCCTTGAACGACGGAATAGATGTCGTACATGCCACCGGAGTTGGCGCACGAACCCATGGAGATAACCCATTTCGGTTCGAGCATTTGCTCATAGAGACGCTGGATGATCGGCGCCATCTTGATGAAACAGGTGCCGGCGATGACCATGAAATCCGCCTGGCGTGGCGAAGCCCGGATCACTTCGGCGCCAAAGCGTGCGATGTCGTGGGGTGCCGTGAAGGCGGTGGTCATTTCCACGTAGCAGCACGAAAGGCCGAAGTTGTACGGCCACAGGGAGTTCTTGCGACCCCAGTTGACCGCGCCACTCAGCACGTCTTCGAGCTTGCCCATGAAAATGTTTTTGTGGACTTGATCTTCTAACGGATCGGAAACGGTTTCCCGTTTGCCGATCGGGTACTGCTCGTTAGGAGCATCCGGGTCGATCCTGGTGAGATTGTATTGCATTGCCAAAGCCTCATTGTTTCAGCTTCGCCTGCCGCTTACGACGAGATTCCGGAGCCCAATCAAGCGCCCCCACTCGAAATAGGTAGACAAGACCTGCCAACAGAATTGCTATGAAAACGAGAGCTTCGACGAATCCGGTCCAGCCGCTTTCGCGCACAGACACAGACCAGGCAAAGAGAAAAAGGGCTTCGATATCGAAGATCACGAAGAGCATCGCGACCAGATAGAATTTGGCTGAGAGCCGCAAGCGGGCGCCACCGGTAGGTAGCATGCCCGACTCGAACGGTTCGTTTTTGCTGCGGCCCCAGGCTTTTGACCCAAGGAGGCTGGAGACGCCGAGCATGAAGGCACACAGGCCGACAACGCCCAGAAGGAAAATGGCAAAGCCCCAGTTGTGGGCCATGAGTCCTGTCGCTTCGGGCATGCTGGAAATCCTTAACAGAGAGCAAAGGTCTCTGAGCTTGAAAAAGTAACGATGCAGTGACGATATGTCGCAGTGCAATCAATCTCGGTGATTTTATGGCTAAACACCGGGCAAGTAAAATTCCTATAGCGAAATTATTTATAGGAATAAGGACATACGCCGCCTCCAGCCCCCCGTACCCCAAGCCCCGTGGGCATTAGCCGGGGTTTTGTTAATTATGTTTCTTTCGCTGGGTAATGAAAGAAGTTGGCGCCAAATAGAAATCAATATCATTTGGCGGGAGCGGAGCGGGGGTGAATGGGAAGTTGTCTTATATGTCGGTTACTGCAAGTAGTGGATGTCGACGTTTTACCTACTTTTTACCGATAGGCTGCCGCTCTGGATCAAGGATTGGTCGTATCACCGGATGTCGACGTGGGTGTCCCGGCGCGACATTACAGACAAAAAAACGCCCCGAACTAGTCGGGGCGTCAGCGTAGCGGCTTGGCGGTTAGCTTTTCATCGGTCCGCCAAGGCCGTCTGTTCCGGTGAAGTGGATCAGTGGAACTGTTCTTCTTCAGTCGAGCCGGTCAGCGCGGTGACCGACGAGGTGCCGCCCTGGATCACGGTGGTCATGTCGTCGAAGTAGCCAGTGCCCACTTCCTGCTGGTGAGCCACGAAGGTGTAGCCCTTGGCAGCGTCAGCGAATTCCTGCTCTTGCAGTTTCACGTAGGCGGTCATGTCGTTGCGGGCGTAGTCGTGCGCCAGGTTGAACATGCTGTGCCACATGTTGTGAATGCCGGCCAGGGTGATGAATTGGTGCTTGTAGCCCATGGCGGACAGTTCGCGCTGGAACTTGGCGATGGTTGCGTCGTCCAGGTTTTTCTTCCAGTTGAAGGAAGGCGAGCAGTTGTACGACAGCAGTTGGTCCGGGTATTCCTTTTTGATCGCTTCGGCGAAGCGGCGGGCTTCGTCCAGGTCTGGCTTGGCGGTTTCGCACCAGATCAGGTCGGCGTACGGCGCGTAGGCCAGGCCGCGGGCAATCGCCTGGTCGAGACCGGCGCGTACTTTATAGAAGCCTTCCTGGGTGCGCTCGCCGGTCACGAACGGTTGGTCGTACGGGTCGCAATCGGACGTCAGCAGGTCTGCCGCGTTGGCGTCGGTGCGGGCCAGGATGATGGTCGGCGTGCCAGCCACGTCGGCCGCGAGGCGCGCAGCGGTCAGTTTCTGCACGGCTTCCTGGGTAGGCACCAGAACCTTGCCGCCCATGTGCCCGCATTTCTTCACGGACGCCAGTTGGTCTTCGAAGTGCACGCCTGCGGCGCCGGCTTCGATCATGCTCTTCATCAGTTCGTAAGCGTTCAGTACGCCGCCGAAACCGGCTTCGGCGTCAGCAACGATCGGCGCGAAGTAGTCGATGTAGCCTTCGTCGCCCGGGCCTTTGCCGGCTTTCCACTGGATCTGGTCGGCGCGGCGGAACGAGTTATTGATGCGCTTGACCACGGTTGGAACCGAGTCCACCGGGTACAGCGACTGGTCGGGGTACATCGATTCGGCGGAGTTGTTGTCCGCCGCGACTTGCCAGCCCGACAGGTAGATAGCCTGGATGCCGGCCTTGACCTGTTGCACAGCCTGGCCGCCGGTGAGGGCGCCCATGCAGTTGACGAAATCTTTCTCTGGGCGGAAGGACGGCTTGGCGCCCTGGGTCACCAGGTTCCACAGTTTCTCGGCGCCGAGTTTTGCAAAGGTGTGCTCAGGTTGAACCGAGCCACGCAGACGGACGACGTCAGCAGCGGAGTAAGCGCGAGTCACGCCTTTCCAGCGTGGGTTTTCAGCCCAGTCTTTTTCAAGGGCTGCAATTTGCTGTTCGCGTGTCAGTGCCATGGAGATAAACCTCGTCGCATAGGTCTGGGGTGGAAAATTCCTGCTCCTGCCATACGCCACTCATTGGCGTAGACGGCTGCTCGCTGACCAGAAGCTTAGGCGGTCAAGTCGGGTTCGGCGGGGTAGGCGACGGGATGAACGATGGGCTCGAGGGGAAAGTGAGCAGGTAAGGGCGGACTGCGGGCGCATTGGGGCGTCGTGGGCCTTGGGGCGTGCAACAGTGTGATGCCGGGTTACCAGTTACGCTTCCGTCCCTCGGGACAACTTCGTTCCAGTCGCAACCTCGTCAAACACACCTTGTGGGCGGTACAGACACGAATCGGCTCGCGGGGTAAGTGCGAGCGGCAATCCGAAGGCCCTTGCCAGGGCCCCTGATTAGCGGGAGCGAGGCCATCATGCCTTCGGTTTTTTGGCTCGTCAAACGTTTTGTAGTGCTTTTTTTAAGCCACTACATTTTTGCTCTGATACGACTAGTCAGTCAGTTTTCGGTGCTTTAGTCCAGCGCATCGACTTTCACCCGCAACGTCATGTCATCCCGGCCCTGAGTAGAGTAGCTGCGGCTCAGGCCCTGTTTGTCGGCTTGAGTCTGGCGATTGACCCCGGCCAGGGTGATCCATTCTCCCAGCCGCCCGGTGACGGTTGTGTCGGTACTTTGTACGTTCACTACATCGGGACGTTCCTGGCTCATGCGGTCACGGTTGGTACTGATCGACAGATGAACGATCTCACCGGTGACGCTCGCCGTGACGTAAAACCCCTGGGTCACGTTGCGATATTGGGTCTCGCTTTGCAGGTCGCCATAGCCATCGCTGCGGCTGCTGGTCAGCGGCACGCTCTGGCCGACCTGGATCAGCGCCGGGGTGTTTTCGCTGGTCTGCACTTGCTGGACGCCACCTTCGCGACTGGTGGTGCTGCGGCTGATGATGCGGGTCTGGTTGGGCGCGGCGCCATTGACCGAATAACCCTGATCGCCACGACCGTTGTTTTCGTTGGTGTCGACGGTGATCAGCAGGCGTTTCGGCTGGGTGTCGAGTTGCGACAGAAAGGCCTTAAGTTCGTCGATCTTGCTGGGCTCGGCGTTGACAATCAGCTGGTTGCCGTAGGCGCTGACCTGGCCATCCTTGCCGATGAAATCCTGCGCGACCGGCAACATATCGGCGCTGGTGTGGTACTTCAGGGGCACGATCTCGGTCGCCGCCATGACCGAAAAACTGGTGGTCAGCAGCAGCGTGGTGAGCAGGGTGCGTAGGGACATGTCCGTTATCTCCGCCAACTTGAAAGTGTTGATAGTGCCAGTTTGTCGGCCCAGGGTGGGGCAAGTTGAATGCTAGACAGTAAAACGCCCCGGCATCGTTAGATGGCGGGGCGTTTTGCGTGTTCTTTCGGGCTTATTCGCGAGCAGGCTCGCTCCTACATTGATCAACGGTGTGCTGCAATCTGGCAACACCCGAAAAACCTGCTCGCGAAAGCCGCGACTCGGTGTCAAACCGAATCGCGCACCATGTCCACATGCGGAATCCCGGCTTCGAGGAATTCCGCGCTGACGATGCTGAAGCCCAGGCGTTCGTAGAACGCTGTGGCCTGCACCTGGGCGCTGAGCATTTGCTGCTTCAGCCCCCGAGCTTCGGCTTGTTGGATGACGTTCTGCATCAGCGCATCGCCGACCTTCAGGCCGCGCCAGTCTTTCAACACCGACACCCGACCAATGTGCCCGTCGGGCAACAGGCGTGCAGTGCCGATGGGAAAGTCGCCTTCGAAAGCCAGGAAATGCACGGCGGTTGCGTCATCCGCGTCCCACTCCAGCTCGGGTGGAACGCATTGCTCGGCAATAAACACCGTCTCACGAATGCGCCGGATCTCGGCGTTGTCCTTTTGCCAGTCTGCGACACGTACGTGGATTTTATTCATCAGCAAACCCCAGGCTTCCTTGCTTGATCAGTTCACACAGCAGGCCGCGGCCGTCTTCGTCGCTCAACCAGTTCCCCAGATTGTCGACGTGCAGTGCGTCAGCGGCGCAAATCAGTTTCAACAGCTCTCGCAGTTTGCCCGGCAGGTAACGGCTCTGGCCGCTGGCGAACAACAGCAGATCGTCATCGACTTCGGACCAGGCCAGGCGTGCGCTCGGGTTGCGGATCAGCACCGCGCCCTGTTGCAGGGCGCTGAGCAGGTCCTCTTCTTCGACCTCTTCCGGGCCGACCACCAATTCCGGGTAGCGCGGCTCGGTCATGAACTGGCCGAACCAGGTCAGCAGCAGGCGCTCGTCGCTCATGTGCTCGGCCAGCAGGCCTTTGAGGCGATCGAGGGCGTCGTGCTGAATCTGGTGTGGATCGGCCGCTGGTTGCGCGTCGGCGTCGGTGTAGCGCTCCTCGTCCGGCAGGAACTGGCTCAGGAAGTCGGTGAAGTGCGTCAGCACTTCAGCAGCGCTCGGGGCGCGGAAGCCCACCGAGTAGGTCATGCAATCGTCAACCGCGACACCGCAATGGGCCAGGCGCGGCGGCAGGTAGAGCATGTCGCCCGGTTCCAGCACCCATTCCTCGGTCGCGTCGAAGTCGGCGAGGATGCGCAGGTCGGCGTGCTGCAGCAGCGGGCTCTCGGAGTCGCACATCTGGCCGATCTTCCAGTTGCGCTTGCCGTGGCCTTGCAGCAGGAACACGTCGTAGTTGTCGAAGTGCGGGCCAACGCTGCCACCAGGGGCGGCGAAGCTGATCATCACGTCATCAATGCGCCAGCTCGGCAGGAAGCGGAAGTGCTCCAGCAGTTCGCTGACTTCCGGCACGAACTGATCCACTGCTTGCACCAGCAGGGTCCACTCGCGCTCCGGCAGCTTGCTGAATTCGTCTTCGGCAAACGGGCCGCGGCGCAATTCCCAGGGACGCTCGCCGTGCTCGATCACCAGGCGCGATTCGACTTCTTCTTCCAGGGCCAGGCCGGCCAGTTCGTCGGCGTCGATCGGGCTTTCGAAATCAGGAATCGCTTGGCGGATCAGCAGCGGTTTTTTCTGCCAGTAGTCGCGCAGGAACTCCCGTGCCGTGATGCCGCCCAGGAGTTGAAGAGGGATATCAGGATTCATGTGTAACCTATTGAAAAAAAGCACTTTCCAGACGGGAATAAAAACGCCCGGCGCTGCCGGGCGTCTCAAACGGGTAAAGCGGTCGATCAGATGCGCTTGGCTTGCTCTACAGCGTTACCGATGTAGCTGGCCGGGGTCAGCTTTTTCAGCTCGGCCTTGGCTTCGGCGGGCATGTCCAGCGCGTCGATGAAAGTCTGCAGCGCTTCAGGGCTGATGCCCTTGCCGCGGGTCAACTCTTTCAGCTTTTCGTACGGGTTTTCGATGTTGTAGCGGCGCATCACCGTCTGGATCGGCTCGGCCAGCACTTCCCAGCAGGCATCGAGGTCGGCGGCAATTTTCTGCGCGTTCAGCTCGAGTTTGCTGATGCCTTTGAGGCTGGCTTCGTAGGCGATCACGCTGTGGGCGAAGCCGACACCGAGGTTGCGCAGTACGGTGGAATCGGTCAGGTCGCGCTGCCAGCGGGAGATCGGCAGTTTGCTCGCCAGGTGCTGGAACAACGCGTTGGCGATGCCCAGGTTGCCTTCGGAGTTTTCGAAGTCGATCGGGTTGACCTTGTGCGGCATGGTCGACGAACCGATTTCGCCGGCGATGGTGCGCTGCTTGAAGTAACCCAGGGAGATGTAGCCCCAGATGTCACGGTCGAAGTCGATCAGGATGGTATTGAAGCGCGCGATGGCGTCGAACAGCTCGGCGATGTAGTCGTGCGGCTCGATCTGCGTGGTGTAAGGGTTGAAGCCCAGGCCCAGCTCGTCTTCGATGAAGGCGCGGGCGTTTTCTTCCCAGTCGATTTCCGGGTAGGCCGACAGATGCGCGTTGTAGTTGCCCACGGCACCGTTGATCTTGCCCAGCAGCGGCACGGCAGCCACTTGCGCGATTTGACGCTCGAGACGGTAAACCACGTTGGCGAGTTCTTTGCCCAGGGTGGTCGGCGAGGCCGGTTGGCCGTGGGTGCGCGACAGCATCGGTACGTCGGCGAAACGGATCGCCAGCTCGCGGATGGCTTCGGCGGTCTGGCGCATCAGCGGCAGCATCACGTCATCACGGCCTTCGCGCAGCATCAGGGCGTGGGACAGGTTATTGATGTCCTCGCTGGTGCAAGCGAAGTGGATGAACTCACTGACGTTGGCCAGTTCCGGCAGCTTGGCCGCTTGCTCTTTAAGCAAGTATTCAATGGCCTTGACGTCGTGGTTGGTGGTGCGCTCGATCTCTTTGACGCGCTCGGCGTGCTCCAGGGCGAAGTTCTCGGCGAGTTCATTGAGCACCGCGTTGGCTTCGGCGGAGAACGCCGGCACTTCGCTGATGGCGGAATGAGCGGCCAGGCGCTGGAGCCAGCGCACCTCAACCAGAACGCGGGCACGGATCAGGCCGTACTCGCTGAAAATAGGGCGCAGGGCCTGGGTTTTGCCGGCGTAGCGGCCGTCAACAGGGGAAACCGCAGTGAGCGAAGAAAGCTGCATGGGGTGTTCTCGGACAGTCGGGCAACGAAATGGGGCGCGTATCATACATGAAAAAATCCGCCGGTCCGTTGCCAACTGACCGGCGTATTACGCGTTACGAGCTACAAAACAGTGTGCGGGCGTGCGTCAGTTGCCACTGCGCATCAGCGGGTACAGCTCTTTGAGCAGCTTGCGGCGGCTGATCACCAGTTGCCAGCGATGGCCGCCCAGTTGCCGCCACAGGCGCGCCGAGCGAATCCCGGCCAGCAACAGCGCGCGGATTTTCGAAGCGTTGCTCGGCTGCTGCAAGTTGCGCATGTCGCCATGCACCTGAATCCGTTGGCGCAGGGTGCTCAGGGTGTCCTGATACAACGCCCCGCAGGCGGCGACCACGTTTTCGTGGGCGGCGCCGAAGTGCTCGACCTGCGACTGAATCTGCGGCAGGCGCTTGCCGATCTCGTCGAGCAGGTCGTCGCGCTTGGCCAACTGCCGCTCCAGGCCGAGCATCGACAGGGCGTAGCGCAACGGCTCGCGCTGCAAGGTGCTCGGGTCCCGTTCGAGGGCGCCGACCAGCGCGCGATAGCCTTCGCGCAGGTTGATATCGTCGCCGCCGTAAACTTCCAGGGTGTCCTTGGGATCGCGGATCAACAGGCTGCCGAGCATGCAGGTCAGGCCCGCCTCGGTGATCTGGCCGGTTTTGGCGATTTTATCCACCAGCACCGCAGCGAGGAACACCCCGCCGAGTGCCGTCAGTTGCTCCTGAGTCGGGCTCATGCCTTGCTGCTCCAGGGCTCGGCGACTTCTATTACGCCGCCGCCCAGGCAAATGTCGCCGTCATAGAACACCACGGACTGGCCAGGCGTGACCGCGCGTTGCGGGTCATCGAACGTGGCGCGGTAGCCGGTGGCGGTTTTTTCCAGGGTGCAAGGCTGATCGCTCTGGCGATAACGAACCTTGGCGGTGAGCTTACGCGGCTCACTGAGGTCGATCGGGTTAACCCAATAGATGTCCGAAGCGAGCAGGGCCCGGGAGAACAGCCACGGATGGTCGTTGCCCTGGCCGACGATCAACTCGTTGTGCTCGAGGTCCTTGACCAGTACGTACCACGGCTCTTCACCGGCGTCTTTCAAGCCGCCGATGCCCAGCCCCTGGCGCTGGCCGATGGTGTGGTACATCAGCCCGTGGTGCTTGCCGATCACCTCGCCTTCGGTGGTCTTGATCTCGCCCGGCTGGGCCGGCAGGTATTGCTTGAGGAAGTCGCTGAAGCGGCGCTCGCCGATAAAGCAGATCCCGGTGGAATCCTTCTTCTTGGCGGTGGCCAATTGGTGCTTTTCGGCAATCGCGCGGACCTCGGGTTTTTCCAGCTCGCCGACCGGGAACAGAGTCTTGGCGATCTGCTCGCCGCCGACGGCATGCAAGAAGTAGCTCTGATCCTTGTTCGGGTCCAGGCCCTTGAGCAGTTCGGTGCGGCCGTCGATGTCGCGGCGGCGCACGTAGTGACCGGTGGCGATCAGGTCGGCGCCGAGCATCAGGGCGTAGTCCAGGAACGCCTTGAACTTGATCTCGCGGTTGCACAGGATGTCCGGGTTCGGAGTGCGTCCGGCCTTGTATTCGGCCAGGAAATGCTCGAACACGTTGTCCCAGTACTCGGCGGCGAAGTTGGCGGTGTGCAGCTTGATGCCAATCCGGTCGCACACGGCCTGGGCGTCCGCCAGGTCATCCATGGCGGTGCAGTATTCCGTTCCATCGTCTTCTTCCCAGTTCTTCATGAACAGGCCTTCCACCTCATAACCCTGCTCGATCAGCAGGAGAGCGGAAACGGAAGAGTCCACGCCGCCGGACATGCCGACAATGACGCGCTTCTTGGGGGTGTCAGAAGGGGCTGGATCACGCATAGGGATTCAATGAGTGTCTTGAAAAAGGACGCGATTCTAACAGGCTGGCGCGCGCAAGGCTAAAGAGAAGGTCGGATCAATTCGAGGCTGAAGCGATGGCCGGCCAGGTAATCGTCGATGCAGCGGATGATCAGTTCGCTGCGCCAGTGTTCGCGCTGCAGCATTAATTCGTCCCGGGTCAACCACTTGGCGCCGAGGATGCCGTCGTCCAGTTGATAGTCGGGGTGATGTTTCAAGGCTTTGGCAGTGAAGCACACGCGTTGGTAAGTCACGCCATTGCTGGGGGCGGTGTACAGGTAAATGCCGACGATGCCGGTGGCTTCGACGTCCCAGCCGGTTTCTTCGAGGGTCTCGCGCACAGCGGCTTCGGTCAGGGTTTCGTTCGGGTCCAGGTGCCCGGCGGGCTGATTGAGCACCGCGCGGCCGCCCTTGGACTCTTCGACCATCAGGAAGCGGCCGTTGTCCTCGACGATGGTGGCGACGGTGATGTGGGGTTTCCAGTCCATGAGGCTTCCTCGATTCTGAACATTGAACAGCGGTCATTGTGGGAGCTGGATCGCCAGCGATAGCCGTAGGTCAGTCACCATCATTGGTGAATGATAAGCCGCCATCGCTGGCAAGCCAGCTCCCACAGGTTTTTGTGCTAATCATTGCGCACCGAAAACAGAAACCCCGGCACGGGGCCGGGGCTTCTTTGCTTCCTTACAACCTTACACCAGCGCAGCGATCGCCGCGTTGAGGGTGGCGCTTGGACGCATGGCCTTGCTGATCAACTCGGCGTCGGCGTGGTAGTAACCGCCGATGTCCACTGGCTTGCCCTGAACGGCGTTGAGCTCGGCAACGATGGTCGCTTCGTTCTCGGTCAGGGTCTTGGCCAGTTGGCCGAATTGCGCTTGCAGCGCAGTGTCTTCGCTCTGGGCGGCCAGGGCCTGGGCCCAGTACAGCGCCAGGTAGAAGTGGCTGCCGCGGTTGTCGATGTTGCCGACTTTGCGCGATGGCGACTTGTTGTTGTCCAGGAACTGGCCGGTGGCCTGGTCCAGGGTCTTGGCCAATACCAGCGCCTTCGGGTTGTTGTAGGTCACACCCAGGTGTTCGAGGGACGCGGCCAAGGCCAGGAACTCGCCCAGGGAATCCCAACGCAGGAAGTTTTCTTCCAGCAGTTGCTGAACGTGTTTCGGTGCCGAACCGCCAGCGCCAGTTTCGAACAGGCCACCGCCGTTCATCAGCGGCACGATCGACAGCATCTTGGCGCTAGTGCCCAGTTCCATGATCGGGAACAGGTCGGTCAGGTAGTCGCGCAGTACGTTGCCGGTCACCGAGATGGTGTCCTTGCCTTCGCGGGTGCGGGTCAGGGTGAACGCCATGGCTTCAACCGGGGACATGATGCGGATGTCCAGGCCGGCGGTGTCGTGATCCTTCAGGTAAGCCTGGACTTTCTCGATGACCACGCCGTCGTGAGCGCGCATTGGGTCCAGCCAGAAAATCGCTGGAGTGTCGCTGGCGCGGGCACGGTTGACGGCCAGTTTGACCCAGTCCTGGATCGGCGCGTCTTTGGTCTGGCACATGCGGAAGATGTCGCCAGCTTCGACGGTTTGTTCCAGCAGCAGTTTGCCCTTGCTGTCGGTGACGCGAACCACGCCGTCAGCCTTGATCTGGAAGGTCTTGTCGTGGGAGCCGTACTCTTCGGCTTTCTTCGCCATCAGGCCAACGTTTGGCACGCTGCCCATGGTGGTCGGATCGAAGGCGCCGTTGAGCTTGCAGTCTTCGATCACTGCCTGGTAGATGGTGGCGTAGCAGCGATCCGGGATCACGGCCTTGGTGTCGTGCAGTTGGCCGTCGGTGCCCCACATTTTGCCGGAGTCACGGATCATCGCTGGCATCGAGGCGTCGACGATCACGTCGCTCGGCACGTGCAGGTTGGTGATGCCTTTGTCGGAGTTGACCATCGCCAGGGACGGGCGAACGGCGTACACCGCCTGGATGTCAGCTTCGATCTGCGCTTGCTGCTCGGCCGGCAGGGCCTTGATGCGAGCGTACAGGTCGCCGATGCCATTGTTCAGGTTGAAGCCGATCTGCGCCAGCACGTCTGCGTGCTTGGCCAGCGCGTCTTTGTAGAACTCGGCCACGATCTGGCCGAACATGATCGGGTCGGAGACCTTCATCATGGTGGCTTTCAGGTGAACCGACAGCAGCACGCCCTTGGCCTTGGCGTCTTCGATTTCGGCGGCGATGAAGCTGCGCAGGGCGCTTTTGCTCATCACGGCGCAGTCGAGAATCTCGCCGGCTTGCACGCTGGTTTTTTCTTTCAGGACGGTGGCGGTGCCGTCCTGGGCGATCAGCTCGATCTTGACCGCATCGGCGGCATCGATCAGGGCGGCTTTTTCGCTGCCGTAGAAGTCACCTGTGCTCATGTGGGCAACGTGAGACTTGGAGTCTTTGGCCCAGGCGCCCATTTTGTGCGGGTGCTTGCGTGCATAGTTCTTGACCGACAGCGGGGCGCGGCGATCGGAGTTGCCTTCGCGCAGAACCGGGTTCACGGCGCTGCCCTTGACCTTGTCGTAGCGCGCCTTGACGTCTTTGTCGGCATCGCTGGTCACGGTTTCCGGGTAGTCCGGCAGTGCATAGCCCTGGTCTTGCAGTTCCTTGATCGCGGCTTGCAGCTGGGGAGCCGAGGCGCTGATGTTCGGCAACTTGATGATGTTGGCTTCCGGCGTAACGGCCAGGTCGCCCAGTTCGGCGAGGTGGTCGGCTACGGCTTTGTCGCCCAATTGCTCGGGGAAGCTGGCCAGAATACGCCCTGCAAGCGAGATATCGCGGGTTTCAACGGCGATATCAGCCGAAGCGGTGAACGCTTCTACGATAGGCAACAGTGAATAGGTGGCGAGGGCTGGGGCTTCGTCGGTGAAGGTGTAGATGATCTTCGAGCGGGTGGGCATATTCGGATTAACTCTCTTCTTTGCTGAAAGCGTGCGCAGAAACTCGAGATGCGCCGGGTAAAGCGCGTTCGTTCAAAGTCATCCATGAGCCGAATGTCGAGATTTCTTCGCGGTGATGTTGGGTGCATCAGTCGAGCGTCAAGCGGTCGCACTGCGGTAACAGCACGGCTTTATTCTGGCGGAGAGACTCGTAATAGAGCGGTCAGCCGTCGTGACCCTGTGGTCAGCGGCGGCATTATACATAGGTAGCTGGCAATCTGCCGATGGTTCATAGTTAACGATTCTCGTCCATTGGTCTAAAGGTCGCAGCTGGGCGATGGGGCAAGAAACGTTCGTCGTGCTGATATTTGGCGCTTTTCCCTTTGCTTTCAGGCTTGTACATCGCCAATGAGCGGTTATCGCCGCCGATCGCCGGAACATTGGGTTTGCGTGCTGATTTAACTGGGTTACGCTCGAATGAAGCCAGATGTTTAATCAAACAATGGAGTTCAGCATGGGATACAAGAAGATTCAGGTTCCAGCC
Source organism: Pseudomonas rhizozeae (assembly GCF_031583775.1). Lineage (NCBI taxonomy): Bacteria > Pseudomonadati > Pseudomonadota > Gammaproteobacteria > Pseudomonadales > Pseudomonadaceae > Pseudomonas > Pseudomonas rhizozeae. The sequence goes on along the minus strand of NZ_JAVLSB010000042.1, from coordinate 34,406 downwards.
GTCGGCGAAAAAATCACCGTCAACGCGGACCATTCTCTCAATGTTCCTAACAACCCGATCATCCCCTTCATTGAAGGTGACGGTATCGGCGTTGATATCAGCCCGGTCATGATCAAGGTTGTCGATGCTGCTGTACAAAAGGCTTACGGCGGCGAGCGCAAGATTTCCTGGATGGAAGTCTACGCCGGGGAGAAGGCCACTCAGGTGTACGACCAGGACACCTGGCTGCCACAGGAAACCCTCGACGCCGTCAAGGATTACGTGGTGTCCATCAAGGGCCCGCTGACCACCCCGGTCGGTGGTGGCATCCGTTCGTTGAACGTGGCCCTGCGCCAACAACTCGACCTGTATGTGTGCCTGCGCCCGGTACGCTGGTTCGAAGGCGTACCGAGCCCGGTGAAAAAGCCTGGCGACGTCGACATGACGATCTTTCGCGAAAACTCGGAAGACATTTACGCCGGCATCGAATGGAAGGCCGGTTCGCCAGAAGCGACCAAGGTCATCAAGTTCCTTAAAGAAGAAATGGGCGTGACCAAGATCCGTTTCGACGAAAACTGCGGCATCGGGGTCAAGCCGGTTTCGCTGCAAGGCACCAAGCGCCTGGCGCGCAAGGCCCTGCAATATGTAGTCGACAACGACCGCGACTCGCTGACCATCGTGCACAAAGGCAACATCATGAAGTTCACCGAAGGGGCCTTCAAAGAGTGGGCCTATGAAGTGGCGGCCGAGGAATTCGGCGCAACCCTGCTCGACGGCGGACCGTGGATGCAGTTCAAGAACCCGAAAACCGGCAAGAACGTGATCGTCAAAGACGCCATTGCTGACGCCATGCTCCAGCAGATCCTGTTGCGCCCGGCGGAATATGACGTGATCGCGACCCTCAACCTCAATGGCGACTACCTCTCCGACGCCCTCGCGGCGGAAGTGGGCGGGATCGGTATTGCGCCGGGTGCCAACCTGTCGGACACCGTGGCCATGTTCGAAGCCACCCACGGCACCGCGCCGAAGTACGCCGGCAAGGATCAGGTCAACCCAGGCTCGCTGATTCTCTCGGCGGAAATGATGTTGCGCCACATGGGCTGGACCGAAGCGGCCGACTTGATCATCAAGGGCACCAACGGCGCGATTTCCGCCAAGACCGTGACCTATGACTTCGAGCGGTTGATGGACGGCGCCAAGCTGCTGTCTTCGTCGGCCTTCGGTGACGCAATGATTTCCCACATGTAAACGGGTAGTGGCAACGCAAAAACCGCCTGACTCGATCCATCGAGTGAGGCGGTTTTTTTATGACTGGATGATCGTGGGTGGGGTCAGGCTTGCGCTTCAGCCGTCTGAGCCCCTGGTGCCAGCTGGGTTGAGTCCGATTCAGACTTGGCCGCAATGTTGATCGCGTGCAGGCCCTTGGGCCCCTGGATGATCTCGAACTTCACCGGTTGTCCGGCTTTCAGCGTCTTGTAGCCTTCCATCTTGATCGCCGAGTAATGGGCAAACAGGTCTTCGCTCTTGCCGTCCTCGTTGATGAAGCCGTACCCCTTGGCATTGTTGAACCACTTCACCTTGCCACTTGCCATGCTCATATCCCTCTGCAACAGACTCCATCACTGGAGTATCATCCAGTTCATCCGCAGTCGAATCTTGCAAATAAGATTGACTCCGCGGACCTTTTTTACCCACTGTGGGCTCTATTGGTTGTAACACCGATTTGTCGTTAGTCAAGGTGACTAAGCGCTCGGAGTTGAAATCGCCGATGGCCGCCCCCACCACTGTATTCGCACAACTGACGAACCTTTCTTTCCATGCATGCAATCAGCCAGATTCGACTAACATTCAATCAGGATCGCCCGGATCTACACGACGACGATTCCGCAGGCATTGCTGTTCAGGAGGCCAAGCCTGCTTTACAGGCACCGCCGATGTACAAGGTGGTTTTGTTCAACGATGACTACACACCGATGGATTTCGTCGTCGAAGTGCTCGAGGTGTTTTTTAACCTGAATCGCGAGCTGGCGACCAAGGTCATGCTGGCCGTCCATACAGAAGGGCGGGCAGTATGTGGAGTGTTTACCCGCGACATCGCCGAGACCAAGGCCATGCAGGTCAACCAGTACGCCAGGGAAAGCCAGCATCCGCTACTCTGTGAAATCGAGAAGGACGGTTAACGCCGACCACTTGGGTATGAGGTGAAGCTATGTTAAACCGCGAGCTCGAAGTCACCCTCAATCTAGCCTTCAAGGAGGCCCGTTCGAAGCGTCATGAGTTCATGACCGTCGAACATCTCCTGCTGGCCCTACTGGATAATGAGGCTGCCGCCACCGTTTTGCGTGCCTGTGGCGCAAACCTCGACAAACTCAAGCATGACCTGCAGGAGTTCATCGACTCCACCACGCCGCTGATTCCCGTCCATGACGAGGATCGCGAAACCCAGCCAACCCTGGGCTTCCAGCGTGTATTGCAGCGTGCTGTCTTCCATGTGCAGAGCTCGGGCAAGCGCGAAGTGACCGGCGCCAACGTGCTGGTCGCCATCTTCAGTGAGCAAGAGAGTCAGGCTGTGTTCCTGCTGAAACAGCAGAGCGTAGCGCGCATCGATGTCGTCAATTACATCGCCCATGGCATCTCGAAAGTGCCGGGGCACGGCGATCATTCCGAGGGTGAGCAAGATATGCAGGACGACGAGGGCGGTGAGTCTTCTTCTTCGGGCAATCCGCTGGATGCGTATGCCAGCAACCTCAATGAACTCGCGCGCCAGGGTCGCATCGATCCGCTGGTTGGCCGTGAAATGGAAGTCGAGCGTGTCGCGCAGATTCTCGCGCGTCGGCGCAAGAACAATCCTCTGCTGGTCGGCGAGGCGGGCGTGGGTAAAACCGCGATTGCCGAAGGCCTGGCCAAGCGTATTGTCGACAACCAGGTCCCCGACTTGCTGGCCAACAGCGTCGTCTACTCCCTTGACCTCGGTGCCTTGTTGGCCGGGACCAAATACCGGGGCGATTTCGAGAAGCGCTTCAAGGCGTTGCTCAACGAGCTGAAAAAACGCCCGCAGGCCATTCTGTTCATCGACGAAATCCACACCATCATTGGTGCGGGTGCCGCGTCCGGTGGCGTAATGGATGCCTCGAACCTGCTCAAGCCGCTGCTGTCGTCGGGTGATATCCGCTGCATCGGTTCGACCACCTTCCAGGAATTCCGCGGGATTTTCGAGAAGGACCGGGCCTTGGCGCGGCGCTTTCAGAAAGTCGATGTGTCGGAGCCGTCGGTCGAAGACACCATCGGTATCCTGCGCGGCTTGAAAGGCCGTTTCGAAGCACACCACAGCATCGAGTACAGCGATGAAGCGTTGCGCGCTGCGGCTGAACTGGCGTCGCGCTACATCAACGACCGACACATGCCGGACAAAGCCATCGACGTAATTGACGAAGCGGGTGCCTTCCAGCGCCTTCAGCCGGTCGAGAAGCGCGTGAAGCGCATCGAAGTGCCGCAAGTCGAAGACATCGTGGCGAAGATTGCGCGGATTCCGCCAAAGCACGTCAACAGCTCCGACAAGGAACTGCTGCGCAACCTGGAGCGCGACCTCAAGCTCACGGTGTTTGGCCAGGATGCCGCGATCGACTCGCTGTCGACTGCGATCAAACTGTCTCGTGCCGGCCTCAAGTCGCCGGACAAGCCTGTAGGTTCGTTCCTGTTTGCCGGCCCGACCGGTGTCGGCAAGACCGAAGCCGCGCGGCAGTTGGCCAAGGCCTTGGGCATTGAGCTGGTGCGTTTCGACATGTCCGAGTACATGGAGCGCCACACCGTATCGCGTCTGATCGGTGCGCCGCCGGGCTACGTCGGTTTCGACCAGGGCGGTCTGTTGACCGAAGCGATCACCAAGCAGCCGCACTGCGTGCTCTTGCTCGATGAAATCGAGAAGGCGCACCCGGAAGTCTTCAACCTGCTGCTGCAGGTCATGGACCACGGGACGCTCACCGACAACAACGGGCGCAAGGCGGATTTCCGCAATGTGATCGTGATCATGACCACCAACGCCGGCGCCGAAACAGCGGCTCGCGCTTCGATTGGTTTCACCCATCAGGACCACTCGTCCGATGCGATGGAAGTGATCAAGAAGAGCTTCACGCCGGAATTCCGTAACCGTCTGGACACCATTATCCAGTTTGGTCGCCTCAGCCATGAGGTCATCAAAAGCGTGGTGGACAAGTTCCTCACCGAACTGCAGGCGCAGTTGGAAGACAAGCGTGTGTTGCTGGAGGTTACCGACGCCGCACGCGGCTGGTTGGCGGCCGGTGGTTACGACTCGGCCATGGGCGCTCGTCCGATGGCGCGCCTGATCCAGGATAAGATCAAGCGTCCGCTGGCGGAGGAAATCCTCTTCGGCGAGTTGTCCGAACATGGCGGTGTGGTTCACATCGACATCAAGGACGGTGAACTGACGTTCGACTTCGAGACCACGGCTGAGATGGCCTGACGCTTGATGCTGTAAAACATAAGGCGCCGCGAGGCGCCTTTTTATTGCCTGGCTATTACTCCGGCACTAACCCGAAACCCTGTGGGAGCGGGCTTGCCCGCGATAGCAGTGGGTCAGACGCCATACCTCTATCGGTAGTGATGGCCTCATCGCGGGCAAGCCCGCTCCCACAGTTATCTTCATCGACTGGTAAATCGCGCACAAACAAAAACGCCCGGCAGTGCCGGGCGTTCTGTATTGACTTGATTAGCGAGCGCGGTAAGTGATGCGCCCTTTGCTCAAGTCATAGGGCGTCAGCTCGACGCGCACTTTGTCACCGGTAAGAATACGAATGTAGTTCTTGCGCATCTTGCCGGAAATATGCGCGGTTACGACGTGCCCATTTTCCAACTCCACACGAAACATGGTGTTGGGCAGGGTGTCGACGACAGTGCCTTCCATTTCGAAGCTGTCTTCTTTCGACATGCAGTAAAGCCCTCGGTATCCAATGAATGGCCCGGTGCAACTGCGCCAGGCAAAAGCGGCGTGCATTGTGCCCGAAAAATGGGGTTTAAGCCAAGGCCTTAGTTCAGGACAACCCATCTCTGGTTTATTAGCAGTTCGATAGGCCGATATTGGGTCTTGTAGTTCATTTTTTTGCAGTTCTTGATCCAGTAGCCCAGATAGACCGCTTCAAGGCCCAGGCGCTGGGCCTCGCCGATCTGCCACAAGATGGCATAACGGCCAAGGCTGCGACGTTCTTCCGCCGGTTCGTAGAAGGTGTACACCGCTGACAAACCGTTCGGCAGCAAGTCGGTTACCGCCACCGCCACCAGTCGACTTTCGAGGCGAAACTCATAGAACCGGGAAAAGGGCAGGTCGCGCACCAGAAAGGTGGAGAACTGGTCACGGCTCGGCGGGTACATGTCGCCGTCGGCGTGGCGTTGCTCGATATAACGCTGATAAAGGTCGAAATATTCTTCGCTGAAGCAGGGTTTGGCGGGGCGTATCTGCAGGTCGGCGTTGCGTTTGAAAATGCGTTTCTGCTGGCGGTTGGGCTTGAACTGCGCCACGGGGATGCGCGCTGGCACGCAGGCGTTACAGTTTTGGCAGTGCGGGCGATACAAATGATCGCCACTGCGGCGGAAACCCATTTCCGACAGGTCGGCGTAGACATGCACATCCATGGGCTGGCTAGGGTCAAGAAACAGGGTCGTGGCCTGCTCCTCCGGCAGATAACTGCAAGAGTGGGGCTGAGTGGCATAGAACTTCAAGCGCGCCAACTCGGTCATGATCAACCCTCGAAATAAAGCGTTTGAATAAGTGTAAGCCACACCGGCAAAAGTCGCTTAGCAAACCCACGTGGCCTGGCTCGGCGCGTCCAGGTGCCGGGCCAGGTAGTCAGCGAACTGGCTGCGGGGAATGGCGCGAGCGCCGAGGCTGTGCAGGTGATCGGTGGGCATCTGGCAATCAATCATCACGAAACCCCAGTCCTGAAGGTGGCGCACCAGGGTCGCGAAGCCGAATTTGGAGGCGTTGTCGGCGCGGCTGAACATTGATTCGCCAAAGAACAGTTGCCCCATGGCCAAGCCGTAGAGCCCGCCGACCAGCGTCTCGCCGTCCCAGACTTCCACCGAGTGCGCGTGGCCACGGCGGTGCAGTTCCAGATAAGCGGTTTGCATGGCGTCGGTGATCCAGGTGCCGTCGGCATAGTCCCGCGGCGCGGCGCAGGCCTGGATGACCGCGGCAAAATCCTGGTCGAAAGTCACGCGGTAACGCTGCTGGCGCAGCAGTTTGTTGAGGCTGCGCGAGATGTGCACTTCGTCGGGAAACACCACGGTGCGCGGGTCCGGCGACCACCAGAGGATCGGCTGGCCTTCGGAGAACCAAGGGAAACAACCGTGTCGGTAAGCCTGAACCAGGCGATCGGCGGACAAGTCACCGCCCGCCGCGAGCAACCCATTGGGATCGCGCATGGCTTTCGCGAGCGGTGGAAAAGTGAGGGAGTCGCGTTGTAACCAAGTCAGCATGGCAGTCAGGCTTACGGAAGGGGAGGGCAGTGGCGGCAGCTTTGCTCGCCGGGCAGTGAATCGTCAAACGCCAATGTCGTCCAGAAATTTCTTGGCGGCAAGCGGTGTCGGCTGGGCCGGATGCGCTCAGCGCGGTGCCTGCAACTTGGCGCAACAAACGCGGTCGTAGAGCATCGATACGGCAAAGCACTGCGCGCATGGGGAAATCCATTCAATATTTTGCTGGCCATGTTATGCCTCGTTGTCAGAAACACCACATAAGCCTTTGTCAGCAAAGACAATGCGTGCTCAAATTGAACGGCGTGTCGTGACCGTTTGGCTATGCTGTTACTTAGGCGGCAGGTTCTGGCAACGATCTGGCAAACCCGTACAATGCCGGGTGCGGCCGATCGTGAGCTTCGAAAAGCGCTGACGGAGTGTTAAAAGTAGTCCCGGCTGTGCGCGTTAACGTTGTTACCTGCCTGGATTGGGCAGTTTTTTATCGTCATTCAACAGATGGACGCGCCGTAGGCGCAGGAAAAGACGCGTTTTGAAGAAATCCACCGTAATACCTAAAAACACAGTCGTTCCGCTTTGGCGTCAACACTTGCACTACCGGCTCAAGGAAGGTGCACTGATTGCCATCGGCGCCCTGTGCCTGTTCCTGATGATGGCTTTGCTCACCTACGGCAAGGACGATCCAGGCTGGAGCCACAACAGCAAGATCGACGACGTACAGAATTTCGGCGGCCCGGCCGGCTCGTACAGCGCCGACATTCTGTTCATGGTGTTGGGTTACTTCGCTTACATCTTCCCGCTGTTGCTGGCGGTCAAGGCTTACCAGATCTTCCGTCAGCGTCACGAACCATGGCAGTGGAGCGGCTGGCTGTTTTCCTGGCGCCTGATCGGCCTGGTGTTCCTGGTGTTGTCAGGCGCGGCCCTGGCGCATATCCATTTCCATACCCCGACCGGCCTGCCGGCGGGCGCGGGTGGCGCACTGGGCGAAAGTCTTGGCGACCTGGCACGCAATGCCCTGAATATCCAGGGCAGCACCTTGCTCTTTATCGCACTATTCCTGTTCGGTTTGACGGTGTTTACCGATCTGTCGTGGTTCAAGGTGATGGACGTCACCGGCAAGATCACCCTCGACCTGTTCGAACTGTTCCAGGGCGCCGCCAACCGCTGGTGGTCGGCGCGTACCGAGCGCAAGCAACTGGTCGCGCAACTGCGTGAAGTCGACGACCGCGTGCACGACGTGGTGGCGCCAACGGTGCCGGACAAACGCGAGCAGGCCAAGGTCAAGGAGCGCCTGATCGAGCGCGAACAGGCGCTGAGCAAGCACATGTCCGAGCGCGAGAAACAGGTGCCACCGGTCATCGCTCCAGCACCGGCGCGGCCGCCGGAACCCAGCAAGCGTGTGCAGAAAGAAAAACAGGCGCCGTTGTTCGTCGACAGTGCCGTCGAAGGCACCTTGCCGCCGATCTCGATTCTCGACCCGGCGGAAAAGAAACAACTCAATTACTCGCCTGAATCCCTGGCGGCTGTCGGCCACCTGCTGGAAATCAAACTCAAGGAATTCGGCGTTGAAGTATCGGTGGATTCGATCCATCCAGGCCCGGTGATTACGCGTTATGAGATTCAACCGGCGGCCGGGGTCAAGGTCAGCCGTATTTCCAACCTGGCCAAGGATCTGGCGCGCTCGCTGGCGGTGACCAGCGTGCGGGTGGTGGAAGTGATTCCGGGCAAGACCACGGTCGGTATCGAGATTCCCAACGAAGACCGACAGATCGTGCGCTTCTCCGAAGTGCTGTCGTCGCCGGAATACGACAACTTCAAGTCGCCGGTCACCCTGGCCCTGGGTCACGACATTGGCGGCAAACCGGTCATCACCGACCTGGCGAAAATGCCGCACCTGCTGGTCGCCGGTACCACCGGTTCCGGTAAGTCGGTGGGCGTGAACGCGATGATCCTGTCGATCCTGTTCAAGTCCGGCCCGGAAGACGCCAAGCTGATCATGATCGACCCGAAAATGCTGGAACTGTCGATCTACGAAGGCATTCCGCACCTGCTGTGCCCGGTAGTCACCGACATGAAAGACGCGGCCAACGCCCTGCGCTGGAGCGTGGCGGAGATGGAGCGCCGCTACAAACTGATGGCGAAGATGGGCGTGCGTAACCTGTCGGGCTTCAACCACAAGGTCAAGGAAGCTGAGGACGCCGGCACGCCGCTGACCGATCCGCTGTACAAACGCGAAAGCATTCACGACGAAGCGCCGCTGCTGCACAAACTGCCGACCATTGTCGTGGTCGTCGACGAATTCGCCGACATGATGATGATCGTCGGCAAGAAGGTTGAAGAACTGATCGCGCGTATTGCCCAGAAGGCGCGGGCGGCGGGCATTCACTTGATCCTCGCGACCCAGCGCCCGTCGGTGGATGTGATCACCGGTCTGATCAAGGCCAACATCCCGACCCGCATGGCGTTCCAGGTGTCGAGCAAGATCGACTCGCGGACCATCATCGACCAGGGCGGCGCTGAACAATTGCTGGGCCACGGTGACATGCTCTACATGCCGCCCGGCACCAGCCTGCCGATCCGCGTCCACGGTGCGTTTGTCTCCGATGATGAGGTTCACCGCGTGGTCGAGGCCTGGAAACTGCGCGGCGCCCCGGAATACAACGACGACATCCTCGCCGGTGTCGAGGAACCCGGAAGCGGGTTCGACGGCGGCAGCAGCGGTGGCGACGAGGACAGCGAGTCCGACGCGCTCTACGACGAAGCGGTGCAGTTCGTCCTGGAAAGCCGCCGGGCCTCGATTTCCGCGGTACAGCGCAAGCTCAAGATCGGCTACAACCGCGCCGCACGGATGATCGAAGCCATGGAAATGGCCGGGGTCGTCACGTCCATGAACACCAACGGTTCCCGTGAGGTTTTGGCCCCGGGGCCCGTTCGCGACTGACCAGAATTGACAAGGGTGGCCCGATAACTGCCGCCCACACTCCCACGAATGTTATGAGGACTCCCATGCGTCTTATCCGCATGCTGTTGCTGCCGGTACTGGCTTTGACCACGCTCTCGGCCCACGCCGATGACAAGGACGTGGCGCGTCTGACCCAATTGCTGGAAAAATCCCAGACGCTGACCGCGCGCTTCTCGCAATTAACGCTGGATGGTGGCGGCACCCAGTTGCAGGACACCACCGGCGAAATGACCCTGCAGCGCCCGGGCCTGTTCAACTGGCACACCGACGCACCGAACGAAACCCTGGTGGTGTCCGATGGCAAGAAAGTCTCCCTGTGGGACCCGGACCTGGAGCAGGTCACCATCAAGACCCTCGACGTGCGCCTGACCCAGACCCCGGCCCTGTTGTTGTCCGGTGACGTGTCGAAGATCAATCAGAGTTTCGACATCAGCGCCAAGGAAGCCGGCGACGTGATTGATTTCACGCTCAAGCCGAAAACCAAGGACACCCTGTTCGACAGCCTGCGCCTGTCGTTCCGCAAAGGCTTGATCAACGACATGCAACTGATCGACAGCGTCGGCCAGCGCACCAACATCCTGTTTACCGGGGTCAAGGCCAACGAGCCAATCCCGGCCTCCAAGTTCAAGTTCGACATCCCCAAGGGTGCCGACGTGATCCAGGAATAAATAGCAGGACATAGCACCTGTGAGGTTTCATAAGTAGTCATGGATCTGTTCAGCCGCGCCCCAATCGCTCAACCCCTGGCCGCCCGTTTGCGTGCGGCCAATCTGGACGAGTACGTCGGTCAGGAACACCTGCTGGCTCGCGGCAAACCGTTGCGTGAGGCCCTGGAGCAGGGCGCCCTGCATTCGATGATCTTCTGGGGGCCGCCGGGCGTGGGCAAGACCACCCTGGCGCGGTTGTTGGCGGAAGTCAGCGACGCACACTTCGAGACCGTGTCGGCGGTGCTGGCGGGCGTGAAAGAAATTCGCCAGGCCGTGGAAATCGCCAAGCAGCAGGCCGGCCAGTACGGCAAACGGACCATCCTGTTCGTCGACGAAGTGCACCGCTTCAACAAATCCCAGCAGGACGCGTTCCTGCCCTACGTCGAAGACGGCACGCTGATCTTCATCGGCGCCACCACCGAAAACCCTTCGTTCGAACTCAACAATGCCTTGCTCTCGCGGGCGCGGGTTTATGTGCTGAAGAGCCTCGACGAAACCGCCCTGCGCAAACTGGTGCAACGTGCGCTGACTGAAGAACGTGGTCTCGGCAAGCGCTACCTGACTCTGAGCGATGAAGGCTTCCAGATGCTGCTGTCGGCGGCGGATGGCGATGGTCGGCGTCTGCTCAACCTGCTGGAAAACGCCTCGGACCTCGCCGAAGACGACAGCGAGATCGGTATCGAGCTCCTGCAAAGCTTGCTCGGCGATACCCGGAGGCGTTTCGACAAGGGCGGTGAAGCCTTCTACGACCAGATTTCCGCGCTGCACAAATCAGTGCGTGGTTCCAACCCGGACGGCGCGCTGTACTGGTTCGCGCGGATGATCGATGGCGGTTGCGACCCTCTGTACCTGGCCCGGCGCGTGGTGCGCATGGCCAGTGAAGACATCGGCAACGCCGACCCTCGAGCCCTCAGCCTGTGCCTGGCAGCGTGGGAAGTGCAGGAGCGGCTCGGCAGCCCGGAAGGCGAGTTGGCTGTGGCCCAGGCTATTACCTATCTGGCCTGCGCGCCGAAAAGCAACGCGGTGTACATGGGCTTCAAGGCCGCGCTGAGCAGCGCCGCACAATACGGCTCGCTGGAAGTGCCGCTGCACCTGCGCAACGCACCCACTAAGCTGATGAAGCAGTTGGGCTACGGCGAAGAGTATCGTTATGCCCACGATGAACCGGACGCTTACGCCGCCGGCGAAGACTACTTCCCTGAAGAACTCGAACCGCTGCATTTCTACCAGCCAGTGCCCCGCGGCCTGGAGTTGAAGATCGGCGAAAAACTCAACCACCTTGCCCAACTTGACCGGCTCAGCCCCAGACAGCGGAGAAAATAGTGATTCAGACCATTCTTGCGGTGTCGGTGGCCGGTATCGCTGGTACATTACTGCGTTTCGCCGCCGGGACTTGGGTCAGCGCCAATTGGCCGCGTCATTTCTACACCGCAACCCTGGCCGTGAACCTCGTTGGCTGCCTGATCATCGGCTTGCTGTACGGCTGGTTTTTGCTGCGCCCGGAAGTGCCGATTGAAATTCGCGCGGGTCTGATCGTCGGTTTTGTCGGCGGCCTGACCACGTTTTCATCCTTTTCACTGGACACGCTGCGCTTGCTGGAAAGCGGCCAGGCCGCGATAGCCTTCGGTTATCTGGCCGTCAGCGTGTTCGGCGGGCTGCTCGCGACCTGGGCCGGCCTGTCCTTGACCAAACTTTGATAAACGAGAGACCGACATGCTCGATTCCAAACTGTTACGTAGCAACCTCCAGGACGTAGCGGACCGCCTCGCATCCCGTGGCTTTGTGCTGGATGTGGCGCGCATCGAAGCGCTGGAAGAACAGCGCAAGACCGTCCAGACCCGCACCGAAGCCCTGCAGGCTGAACGTAACGCGCGCTCCAAATCCATCGGTCAGGCCAAGCAGCGCGGCGAAGACATCGCCCCGTTGATGGCTGACGTCGAGCGCATGGCCAACGAGTTGAGCGCCGGCAAGGTCGAACTGGACCAGATCCAGACCGATCTGGATTCGATCCTGCTGGGTATCCCCAACCTGCCGCACGAATCGGTGCCGGTGGGTAAAGATGAAGACGATAACGTTGAAGTGCGCCGCTGGGGCACGCCGACCGCGTTCGATTTCCCGGTTCTGGACCATGTGGCCCTGGGCGAGAAGTTCGGCTGGCTCGACTTCGAAACCGCCGCCAAGCTGTCCGGCGCCCGATTTGCCCTGTTGCGCGGCCCGATCGCTCGTCTGCATCGCGCCCTCGCGCAATTCATGATCAACCTGCACACCAGCGAACATGGCTATGAAGAGGCCTACACGCCTTATCTGGTGCAGGCGCCGGCGTTGCAAGGCACCGGCCAGTTGCCGAAATTCGAAGAAGACCTGTTCAAGATCAGCCGCGAAGGCGAGGCCGATCTGTACCTGATCCCGACCGCCGAAGTGTCGCTCACCAACATCGTCGCCGGCGAAATCGTCGACGCGAAACTGCTGCCGATCAAGTTCGTCGCCCACACCCCGTGCTTCCGCAGTGAAGCCGGCGCATCGGGCCGTGACACTCGCGGCATGATCCGCCAGCACCAGTTCGACAAGGTCGAGATGGTCCAGGTCGTCGAGCCATCGACCTCCATGGAAGCCCTCGAAGGCCTCACCGCCAATGCCGAGAAAGTCCTGCAACTGCTGCAATTGCCTTACCGCACCCTGGCGCTGTGCACCGGCGACATGGGCTTCAGCGCGGTCAAGACTTACGACCTGGAAGTGTGGATCCCGAGCCAGGACAAGTACCGCGAAATTTCTTCGTGCTCCAACTGCGGCGACTTCCAGGCACGGCGCATGCAGGCTCGTTTCCGCAACCCGGAAACCGGCAAGCCCGAGCTGGTGCACACCCTCAACGGCTCCGGCCTGGCGGTCGGTCGTACCCTGGTCGCGGTGCTGGAAAACTACCAGCAGGCCGACGGTTCGATCCGCGTGCCAGACGTGCTCAAGCCGTACATGGGTGGCCTCGAGGTCATCGGTTAAATGGAATTTCTGCCGCTGTTCCACAACCTGCGCGGCAGTCGTGTGTTGGTCGTCGGTGGGGGGGAGATTGCCTTGCGCAAATCCCGCCTGCTGGCCGATGCCGGTGCGCTGCTGCGGGTGGTCGCTCCCGAGATTGAGCCGCAGCTCAGTGAGCTGGTCGCCGCCAGCGGCGGTGACTGCCTGCTGCGCGGTTACCTTGAAAGCGACCTGGATGGCTGCGGCCTGATCATTGCCGCCACCGACGACGAACCGCTCAACGCCCAGGTGTCTGCCGACGCCCATCGGCGCTGCGTGCCGGTCAACGTGGTCGATGCGCCAGCGCTGTGCAGCGTGATCTTCCCGGCGATTGTCGACCGTTCGCCGCTGGTGATCGCGGTGTCCAGCGGTGGCGACGCGCCGGTGCTGGCACGCTTGATTCGCGCCAAACTGGAAACCTGGATTCCGTCGACTTACGGGCAACTGGCCGGACTGGCCGCGCGGTTCCGCCATCAGGTGAAGACCCTGCTGCCGGATGTGCAAAAGCGTCGGGCGTTCTGGGAAGAAGTCTTTCAAGGGCCGATTGCCGACCGGCAACTGGCCGGGCAGGGGGCTGAAGCCGAGCGCTTGTTGCTGGACAAGATCAACGGTGAAGCGCCGAGCGGCACCGGCGAGGTCTACCTGGTGGGCGCGGGGCCGGGCGATCCCGACCTGCTGACCTTCCGCGCCTTGCGCCTGATGCAGCAAGCCGATGTGGTGCTGTACGACCGCTTGGTGGCGCCGGCGATTCTCGAACTGTGCCGCCGCGATGCCGAGCGGGTGTACGTCGGCAAGCGCCGCGCCGAACACGCGGTGCCGCAGGAGCAAATCAACCAGCAACTGGTCGACTTGGCCAAGGCCGGCAAACGCGTGGTGCGGTTGAAGGGCGGCGATCCATTCATCTTCGGCCGTGGTGGTGAAGAAATCGAAGAACTGGCGGCCCATGGCATCCCGTTCCAGGTGGTGCCGGGCATCACCGCCGCCAGCGGTTGCGCGGCGTATGCCGGGATTCCGCTGACCCACCGCGACCACGCGCAGTCGGTGCGTTTCATCACCGGTCACCTCAAGGATGGCACCAGCGACTTGCCTTGGGCCGACCTGGTGGCGCCAGCGCAAACCCTGGTGTTCTACATGGGCCTGGTCGGGTTGCCGATCATTTGCGAACAACTGATCCGCCACGGCCGCGCCGCCGATACTCCGGCGGCGCTGATCCAGCAGGGCACTACCTCAAACCAGCGGGTTTTCACTGGCACCCTGGCGAATTTGCCGCAACTGGTGGCAGAGCATGAAGTCCATGCCCCGACCCTGGTCATCGTCGGTGAAGTGGTGCAACTGCGCGAGAAACTGGCGTGGTTCGAAGGGGCGCAGTCGCAGGTCTAAACATCGAGTAGCATCCATTCGCGAGCAGGCTCGCTCCCACTGAAGAACACCATTCCTCTGTGGGAGCGAGCCTGCTCGCGAAAGCGTCTGGCCCGCGACATCAATTTCAGGCCTTACGCCAAACCCCTTTGCCGCTCAATCGATCCCGGTCATGCGCCACGCTGAAGTCCTGCTCCGGCCCTTTCGGCACCACGCCCGTCGGATTGATGGTCTTGTGGCTGCCGTAGTAGTGGTTCTTGATGTGGGTGAAGTCCACGGTTTCGGCAATCCCCGGCCACTGATACAACTCACGCAGCCAGTTCGACAGGTTCGGGTAGTCGCTGATGCGCCGCAGGTTGCACTTGAAGTGGCCGTGGTACACCGCATCGAAACGAATCAGCGTGGTGAACAGACGGATATCCGCTTCGGTCAGGTATTCCCCCGCCAGGTAACGACGCTCATCCAGTAAGCCTTCAAGGTGATCGAGTTCGGCAAACACCTCGTCGAACGCCTGTTCATAGGCCTTCTGCGACGTCGCGAAGCCCGCGCGGTACACGCCGTTGTTGACGGCAGGGTAGATGCGCTCGTTCAACGCATCGATTTCACTGCGCAGGTGCGGCGGGTAAAAGTCCAGGTCATTGCCGGTCAGGTGATCAAACGCACTGTTGAACATGCGGATGATTTCCGAGGATTCGTTGTTGACAATGCGTTGCTGCTGTTTGTCCCAGACCACCGGCACGGTGACGCGGCCGGTGTAGTCGGCGGTGTCAGCGGTGTAGCGCTGGTGCATGAAATCCAGGCCATCGAGTTTGTCGCCGCTCGAGCCGTAGTCGCGGTCGAAGGTCCAGCCGTTTTCCAGCATCAGCCAACTGACCACCGACACGTCGATCAGGCTTTCCAGGCCTTTGAGCTTGCGCATAATCAGCGTGCGGTGCGCCCAGGGGCAGGCGAGGGACACGTAGAGGTGATAGCGCCCGGCTTCGGCGGCGAAGCCACCGACACCGGTCGGGCCGGCGCTGCCGTCAGTGGTCAGCCAGTTGCGGCGCTGTGCCTGTTCACGCTGGAAGGCGCCGTCCTTGCTGCTTTCGTACCACTGGTCGTGCCATTTACCTTCGACTAATAAACCCATTTCGACTGCTCCAGAACTGATAAACGTTGGAGCCGAGTCTAGTCCTATGAGTTCGAACAAAAAGCGCAAAGGTTGCGGGATTATGATCGATTAAATCGATTTATCCCGTGCGTTCCAGTATTGCCGGGCGGTTTCGAAGGCTTGCTCGCGGGGCTGACCGAGGCCGCGCAAGGCCAGGGCCATGGTCGCGATCAGGGCCATTTGCGGGTAACTATCCTCGACCTCGCCGCGCCACAGCGCTTTGAGGTGCTCAGGGTCAAGGCTCGCCGGTTTGACGTGGCGCTGGGCCGATAGTTGTGGCCACTCTTCATCCCAACTCTGCCCAGCCGTGGTGCCGTACAAATGGCTGTCGGCGTCCGGGTTGATCTCGATTTCGCCGCCATCGCCCTTGATCACGATTGCCGTGTCACCCAGCAAGCCGCTGGCATCGCGATGCACCGCTTGGTAACCGGGGTGGAAAATACTTTGCAGGCCGCAGCGCGCGCCCAGCGGATTGAGAATCCGCGCCAGCGAGTGGATCGGCGAGCGCAAGCCCAACGTATTGCGCAGATCGATCATCCGTTGCAGCGGCGCCGCCCAATCCACCAGTGGCATAAAGGCCAGGCCGCCGTTGTCCAGTGCGCTACCGACCTGGGACCAGTCGCGGCACAGTGGGATGTTCAGAGTGTGCAGCAGTTGTTCGCTGTATAACCGCCCGGCGGTGTGGGCGCCGCCGCCGTGCATGAAGATGCGCACGCCGTTCTGCCCCAGGCACTTGGCCGCCAGCAGGTACCACGGCAGGTGACGTTTTTTGCCGGCGTAGGTCGGCCAATCGAGGTCGACCGCCAGCGCTGGCGCGCTGAGGCGTTCGCGCAGGGCTTCAGTGAACCCGGCCAGTTCTTCGGCGCTTTCTTCCTTGTGCCGCAGCAGCATCAGGAAGGCACCCAGTTGCGATTCTTCGACCTTGCCGTCGAGCAGCATGCCCATGGCTTCCCGCGCTTCTTCGCGGGTCAGGCTGCGGGCGCCACGCTTGCCCTTGCCGAGAATGCGCACGAACTGGGCGAAGGGATGTTCGGCCGGGGTGTCGAGGGTCAGCGGGGGGAAGTCGGTCATAAGCAATTCGTCGGTTTGGGCAGGCCCGCCAGTTTCGCGGCGAGTTTGGCGGGGGTGCCTTTGAACAGTTTGTTCAGGTGCAGGCTGTTGCCTTTGTCCGCGCCGAGTTTCAGCGCGGTGTACTTGATCAGCGGGCGGGTGGCCGGCGACAGCTGGAATTCCTGATAGAAGGCGCGCAGCAGTTCGAGGATTTCCCAATGCTCGGCGGTCAGCTCGATCTGTTCGGCGGCGGCGAGGCCGGCAGCGACCTCGGCGGACCAGTCGTTGAGATCGACCAGAAAGCCGTCCTTGTCCAGTTCGATGGCGCGGGCGCCGACGGTCAGGGCGTTCATAGCCAACTGTTGACCTTGGGGTGGCGCAGCGACAGCTCGACGAACGCCGCGTAGTCGATGGCGGTCGCCCAGGCGGGAATCGCCAAGGCGCGGGCCTCGGCGTCTTCGGCCAGTGCGTAGAGGCTCAGCTCGCCCTGCGCTTGCAGCGCTGCATAGGGCGCGGTGCCAGGGCGCAACGCATACACCGCGTCACCGCTGAGCAGCAGCGCATCGGTATCGCCGAGCAGGCGCAGGCAACTGCTCAAGCGGCTGTCGCCAAACGGCGAATGGGACAACACATGCAAAGTCGACATCAGAGGGTCATCACCTGGTCGTAATGGTCAATAAGCTCGCGGATTTGCCCGGCATCGAGGGCCTGCACTTCATCCAGCGCCAGGGCCGAGGCGTCGAGCCCGCGTTCGGCGGCACTCGCAGCACAAACGAACAGCTCCTCGACGCCAAACATCGGCAGCGCCTGCAGGTTGGCGCTCAGGTCTTTCTGTTGCAACGCTCTGGCCTTTTGCCCGGCGGCCAGTTGCAGCACGCCGTCGTCGAGAAACAGCAGGCCAATGGGCAGGTCGAAGGCGCCGCCGGCCAGCACGATGTCCAGCGCTTCGCGAGCACCGGGGCCGGACCAGGGTGCCTGGCGGCTGATCAACAATAAGGATTTGGCCATGTCACGCGCCTCCAAAGCAGATCAGGCGGTCGGCGTCTTGCACCGCGTCGTGCAATTGGCCGAGTCCGGACAATTCCCACGGCCTATCAACCTGCACGGCGTTGCGCTGATAGCGCTGGGCTTCCTCGTCATTCAGCACGCCACGGCGCAAAGCGGCGGCGATGCACACCACGCCGTCGAGCTGATGCTGATCGACGAAGGCCCGCCATTGCCCGGGCAGGTCCTGTTCGTCCTGAGGTGTGACCACGCTGTTCGAGGCGTTGTAGACGCCGTCCTGATAGAAAAACAGCCGGACGATTTCATGCCCACCGGCCAGCGCGGCCTGGGCGAACAGCAAGGCGCGGCGCGAGGAGGGCGCATGGGCGGCAGAAAACAGCGCGATGGCGAACTTCATAACGGACTCGGTCAGCAAAACTGCGGCCATGATAAAGCTTTCTGCGTGGCGCGACACCGCCGAGCTTAAGGAGCCCGAAGCGTTCATCGACACATCTGGTATCGTTAACCGCCGCGCCGGTTATCAGCGCTGCTCCCGTTCGTCGGCACAGGGTCTATCCTTGGTGAGTACGCCCTTGAGCGCCCAGTCCTCGGAGACGTCTGATGATCAATCTACACACTGCCTGCCTGCTGGCCGAGTACAAGGAATGGGCCGATCAGCAAATGTTTACCAGCCTTGCTGAGTTGCCCCGCGAAGAAGTGGTCAGGGAGCGCCAATCGGTGTTCAAGAACATGGTGGGCACCCTCAATCATATCTACGCGGTGGATCGCATCTGGCAGGCGCACCTGCAAGGCCAGGCGCATCCTTACAAAACCTCCCACGAAACGTCCCACGCCGAGCTTAACGACCTGCAATTGGCCCAAGGCGAACTCAACCGCTGGTTCCGCGACTGGACCCAGGACCAGAGCGATGAGTCGCTGACCCATCCGGTGGACTTCACCTTTCTATCCGGTGCGCCCGGCGTCATGAGCGCCGGGGCGATGCTGCTGCATGTGGTCAACCACGCCAGCTACCACCGAGGGTGGATCTGCCAGATGTATTTCGAAATCCCGGCGCGCCCGCCCTTTACCGATTTGCCGGTGTTTTTGCGGGATGTGCACCAAGAGTTTCCCGGACGTTAGGGAATCGGCAGTTCGACTGCCATGTGCTCAGCAATCCGCGCCCGTAGCCAGCGCTCGGCCGGATCGTTGTCGTTGACGCCGTTCCAGACCATCGACAATTCCGACAGCACAATCGGGAAGGGCGGCTCGTCGGCTCGTAACACGTCACTGCCGTCGATCAGCGCGCAGGCCGCGTAATCCGGCACCGTGGCCAGCATTTCGGTGCCCGCGAGCAAAGCCCGTAGCCCGGAAAACTGCGGCACCGCCAGCACCACCCGGCGGGAGCGACCGATGCGCGCCAGATCGTTGTCGATGGCGCCGCTCAGGTCTCCAGAAAACGACACCAGTGCGTGGGGCCGTTCGCAGTATTCGTCAAGGGTCAGCGGGCCGGGGCGATTGTCGCCGCGCAGGATCTTGCAGCCCAGGTCGCGCAGTTTTTTGCGCTTGGCGTTGGCCGGCAGCTCTGTGGTGTAGCTCACACCCACGGAAATCTCCCCGGTACTGAGCATCGACGACATCAACAGGAAATTCACCCGCCGCACCACCACCACGACGTTTTGCGCCTCTTCGCGGATCTGGTTGAGCAGCGGCGGGAACAGGCCGAATTCGGCGTCATCGGACAAACCGATGCGGAATACGTCGCGGCTGATCGACGGGTCGAAATCCTTGGCCCGGCTGACCGCGCCGGAAATCGTATCCATGGCCGGTTGCAACTCCCGCAGGATCGCCAGCGCGCGCTGCGTTGGCTCCAGCACCCGGCCATTGCGCACCAGCAACGGGTCGTCGAACAGATCGCGCAAGCGCGCCAACGCAGCGCTGACCGCCGGTTGCCCGAGGAACAGCTTTTCCCCGGCCCGGGTCAGGTTCTTCTCGAACATCAGCACTTCGAATATCACCAGCAGGTTCATGTCAACGCGGCGCAGGTCGTTGCGGTTCATTCCGGCTACCTCGATGGGCGAAGAACCTAAGTAAAGCAGCAACTCGGGGGATTGGAGCGGGGAGGTGGAATGCAAGAACCCCGCGTTGGTCTTTCCAACGCGGGGTTCAAGGTGTGCGGCGGCTCAAGGCAGGTTCATCAATAGCGCTGATATTTGGAGCCGAACTCGGGGCGATTCTCGGCAACAGTCAGTTCCGACTCGGCCGGTGGGCGCAGCATTGGGTTTTTGCTTTCGCTGTTCTGGCGGTCGAGGCTAACGGTGTCGAAGTTCTGCACGGCCTGCTGGTCGACGTTGAACGCGGCAACGGCCTGCGAGCTGATCTGCGTCTGGGACGGCGCAGCGTAAGCGGAAGTGGCGGCGAGCACAGTGAGCGCGAAGCTCAAACCAAGAATGTTTTTCATGATGGACTCCATCGTTCAAAGGGAAGCGGTTAAGTCGGGAAGATGTCGCCACTTTAAAACCCGCCGCCCACGATGAAAAAACACCTGTGCCAATAGTGCCTATTAAGGTCAGTGATCCGGGAATCGCAGCCATCCACACAATCCCCAGTGGGAGCGAGCCTGCTCGCGAAAGCGGTGGGTCAGCGAATGATGTACTGACTGACCTGACGCCATCGCGGGCAAGCCCGCTCTCACAGGTTATTGAGGTGATCCGGGAATCGCGTCCAGCCCAAAACCCTGTGGGAGCGGGCTCGCTCGCGAAGAAGCCCTGTCATTCAGCAAAGATAGCGCCCGACACTCAGCTCAAATCACCCGCAAGACAATCTTGCCGACATGATCCCCAGCCTCCATCCGCGTATGGGCCTTGGCGACGTCTTTCAGTTCGAACACCTGGTCGATCATCGGCAGGCACCGCCCGGCGCTGAGTGCCGGCCAGACTTTTTCGCGCAGTTGCGCGGCGATCGCGGCTTTTTCCTGATCCGTGCGCGGGCGTAGCAGCGAGCCAGTGATGCTGGCGCGCTTGGCCATGATCGCCAGCAACTCGACATCATTGGCTTTGGCGCCACCGAGGAAGCCCAGCATCACCAACCGTCCGTCCATGCCCAGGGCCGCAATGTTCTGGTTCAAATACGAACCGCCCATGATGTCGAGGATCACATTGACCCCTTTACCCGCAGTCTGCGCCTGAATGGCCTGAACGAAATCCTCATCCCGATAATTGATTGCCGTAGCGTCCAGGCTTTCGATCACCGCACATTTATCGGCACTGCCGGCGGTGGCAAAGGTCTCGATGCCGAACTCGCGGCACAGCATCAGCGCGGTGGTGCCGATGCCGCTGGTGCCGCCGTGGATCAAGGCGCGCTGGCCTTTGCTGGCGCCACCGAGGCCGAACAGGTTGGCCCACACGGTAAAGAAGGTCTCTGGAATCGCTGCCGCGCTGACGTAATCCACACCCTGCGGCATCGGTAACACTTGGCCGGCGGGCACCGCGCAGTACTCGGCGTAACCACCGCCGTTGGTCAGCGCGCAGACTTTGTCGCCCGCCTTATACGTGCTGACGCCATCACCGACCGCAACCACGTCGCCCGCCACTTCCAGACCAGGGATCGGATTCATGCCGGGTTTCATCGGATAGTGGCCCGCACGCTGCAGTACGTCTGGGCGATTGACCCCGGCAGCATGCACGCGAATCAGCACTTCACCGGCAGCGGGGCGCGGTACAGGAACCTCGCGCGGCTGCAGGACATCGGGGCCGCCAGGTTGGGTGATTTCAATGTGGGTCATGGTTTGCGGCAATGGCATGTTTGAATTCCTTGGAAAAAAAGGTCGAGCCCCTGTGGGAGCGAGCCTGCTCGCGAAAGCGTCCTGTCAGCGACATGAATGCGGGCTAAACCGCCGTCTTCGCGAGCAGGCTCGCTCCCAAGAAATTGGGTGTACTCAGGCGATTTGTGCTCGGTGGCAAGTCCCTGTCTGATTCATGAACCGCAGCGCCAGTTCCAACAACAACGCCACGACAATCGCCCCGCCGGCCACTTCGAACAGCAGCGCGTGCTGCCCGCCGCTGGCGTTGAACAGCGCCGAATAAGCGAACCCGGAAACCGCCTGAAAGGTGGCGAACGACACGGTGGCACGGCTCCAGGCAATCTGTTGCTGATGATGGTTCGGCACCAGTTCGTGCACCCGCGCCAGGGCCAGCGGCACGATACCCGGCGGAAACGAGCCGAGGATCACCGCCAGCAAGGCCAGGGCGAGGAAGCCGTGGGAGATCGCCAGCAGCCCCAAGGTGATCGCTTGCACCACCAACACGATTCGAATACTCAAGCGTGCACCGAGTTTGTCGGCGAGAAAACCGTAGCTGACCGGCCCGACAATCGCCCCCAGGCCATACATCACCCAGATCAGCGCGCCGACATGCGCCCCGGCACCGAGGCCGCGAGCGACGAAGTCCACCAGAAACACCATGGCCGGCACGAGGCCCGCAGCCATAAACGCGTACTGCGCGAACAGGAGGTACAGGGCCGGCGGGGTCGGCGATTGCTGGCTGTGTTCAGTCGCCACGGCAACGGCCGGCGTTACGGCACGCGGCCAGCCAAACCAACTGGCGGCGGTCAACATCAACGCCAGCAAACCAAGACCGAACCAGGTGTTTTGTAAACCCAGGCTCAGCAGCGGCGGCACCAGCGTGCCAGACGCGGCGATGCCCAAACCGATGCCCAGGAAAATCGCGCCGCTGGCCAAACCGCGACGGTTGACCGGAACATGCGGGAGCACGGTGGCGGCCACCAGCACCATGATCGCGCCGCCGGCAATCCCCGACAGCAGGCGCCAGCCGAAGAACCAGCTCACCGACAGCGGAAAGCCACAGGCGAAAAACGACAGGGTTACCGCGGCCATCATCAATCGTAGGGCCGTGGCGTTGCCAACTCGCCGGGCGAGGGGATGGCCGATCAGTGCGCCAACCAGGTAACCGACCAGGTTGGCGGCGCCGAGGTACACCACGTCGCTGGCGGAAAACCAGTGCGCCTGGATCAGTGAAGGAATCAACGGCGTGTAGGCAAAACGTGCCAGGCCGATGCTGACCAGGCTGGCGCACAGGCCGGCAATGATCGGCAGCCAGATCGCGCTGCGCGGTGGAGCGGTGTGGAGCGTCGAGTGGTGCATCGGATCAGTCCTGTGGAATTTCTCTGACCTCCAGCATACCCACGAAGCTCGATGCGCAATCGCAGCGATTCCGCGTTAGAGTGATGCAAATTTGCATTGGCGGGATAACGCTATGAATTGGGATGACGCTCGGGTGTTTCTGGCGGTCTGCCGTGAGTCGACATTGCGCGGCGCGGCGCGGGTGTTGGGGGTGGACCAGGCCACGGTGGGGCGGCGGATTGTGGCGCTGGAAAAATCCCTCGACGCGACCTTGTTCCTGCGCACATCGGAAGGCTATGCACTCACCGCGGTTGGCGAAGCGGCATTGCACTCGGTGGAGAAAATGGAGCGCTCGGCGCTGGAGTTGCAACGGCAGATACAAGGTCTCGATGATCGCCTGACCGGCATCGTACGCGTCAGCACCACCGACTCCATGGCCATCGACTTCCTGATCCCGGCCATCGCCCGCTTGCACCAGCGCCATCCAGACGTGCGCGTGCAACTGGACGCCTCGGCGCAGATTCTCAGCCTGGCCAAGCGCGAGGCCGACATCGCTGTGCGTAATACCCGCCCCGACAATCCCGACCTGATCGCCCGACGCATCGCGCGCTGGCCGGTGGGCTTGTTCGCCTCGCAGGCTTATGTCGATACGAACGGCGTGCCCGCGCCAGGTTCAGCGTTTGACGGGCATGACCTGGTGGTCTATCAGCCGTACCTGCAAAGCAACAAAGACCTGACCCTGGTCTCTGAACCGCTGACCCGCGGACGCATCGTTTCCAGCCTGAGCTCCGGCCTGCTGGTACGACGGGCGATCGCAGCCGGTATCGGCCTGGGGGAGATTCCGGTGTACATGGGCGAGCGCGACGGCCTGGTCCGGCTCTGGCCCGAACAAACCCGGCCATTGCCCTACGACGTCTGGCTCGTCACCCACGCCGACCTGCGCCACACCGCCAAAGTGCGCGCGGTGATTGAAGTGATTGTGGAGGAGTTTGCGGCGTCAAGCGCCTGAGAGGGTGTTGCTCGAGAACAGTTACTGATGTGCTGAATCAACGGACGCCATCGCGGGCAAGCCCGCTCCCACAGGGTTTAGTGGTGATCGGTGAGCCGTGGCCAAGCACAACTCCACTGCGGGAGCGGACTTGCCCGCGATAACGTTCTCCAAGCCAGTTCATAAGGCAATGAAAGAAAGGCGATCGCGAGCAAGGTGGATTGTCCGGCGAGCAGGAGCGTTCCTGCTCCTGCATTTTTTGATGCCAATCAAGGCATCTCAGGCAATTCCTGTGGCCGCAGGTCGAACACCAGCACTTCGGCGTCAACGCCGTTGCTCAGGGTCAGCAGTTGTTCTTCGCGGACGCGCACGCCGTCGCCTTCCTGCAGTTGCTCGCCGTTGAGCTGCACGCTGCCTCGGGCCACGTGGACGTAAGCGTAGCGGTGCTCACCGAGTTTCAGGGTGGCGGTGTCGTTGCCGTCGAACAGCCCGGCGTAGACCCGCGCATCCTGGCGCACTTTCAGCGAGCCGTTGCTGCCGTCCGGCGAGATGATCAGGCGCAGTTGGCCACGTTTCTGTTCCTGGCTGAAGTGCTCCTGCTGGTAGCGCGGTTTGGCGCCGCTGACTTCGGGCACGATCCAGATTTGCAGGAAGTGCACCGGTTTGGTGGCCGAATGGTTGTACTCGCTGTGCGCCACGCCGCTGCCGGCACTCATCAGTTGCACGTCGCCGGGGCGGATCACCGATCCGGTGCCCAGGGTGTCTTTGTGTTCCAGAGCGCCTTCAAGTACGTAGGAGAAAATCTCCATGTCACGGTGCGGGTGCTGGCCGAAGCCTTTGCCGGCGGCGACGCGGTCATCGTTGATCACCAACAGGTCGGAAAAACCCTGTTCCCGCGGGTTGCGGTAGTTGGCGAAGGAAAAGGTGTGGAACGACTTCAACCAACCGTGATTGGCCGCGCCGCGATCGGCTGCTTTGCGAAGGGTCAGCATGATGAAATCTCCTGTCAGGACGTGAATTCGTCCGAGTGAGGAGAAGGTTAATGGTTACTGAGGCATGCAATAAGTAGGTGGAATCCGTAACACTGTCCCTTTGCGGTTGACAGTGGTGCAGGGCAGAGTCAGGTATGCTGCAACAATTCTTGAGTCGAACCACAGTCCCTGTGGGAGCGGGCTTGCCCGCGAAGGCGTCGGCACATTCACTATCTCTGGTGATGGATAGAACGCTTTCGCGAGCAAGCCCGCTCCCACATTGGGCAGTGTTCACCGTTATTTTTTGCCCTCAGCGATGCCCATCCCATGAAAACCATAGCCATGGTGCTGTTCCCGGATTTCCTGCTGCTCGACATGGCCGGCCCGATGGAGGTGTTTTCCATCGCCAACCGCTACCTGGCGCCGCAGGATGCTTATCAGCTATCGACCATCGGCACCGAGCCCGGCGCGTTGCGCGCGTCCAACGGGGTCAGCGTGCAACCCGATCTGTACCTCGAGCAGGCCACCGCAGCCTATGACTTGCTACTAATACCCGGCGGCCCCGGCGCTTACAACGAGCCATGCCCGCCGCTGCAGGCCTGGTTGCCGGATGCCACGCGGCGGGCCAAACGCTACGGCTCGATCTGCACCGGGGCGTTTGTGCTGGGATTTGCTGGGCTGCTCGACGGCTATCGCGTAACCACCCACTGGCACTACACCGAACGGCTGATCAAAGGCTTCCCCGGCGCCCAAGTCGAAACCGACCAGATCTACGTGCTCGACCGCAACCTGATCACCTCCGGCGGGGTCACGGCCGGGATCGACCTTGCGCTGGCGGTGGTCGCTGAAGACCACGGCAAAAAAGTCGCCCAGGACGTGGCCAAAGTGCTGTTGGTGGTGATGAAGCGCCAGGGCGGGCAAGCGCAGTTCAGCCCGCTGATGGCCGCCGTCGCGCCGCAGGAAACCGCTGTCACCCGGGTGCAGCATTACGTGCTGGACCACCTCGACGAAACCTTCACCGTCGAACGCATGGCGGCGCTGGTGAGCATGAGCCCGCGGCATTTTTCCCGGCTGTTCGCCCGCGAACTGAACATGACGCCGATGGCGTTCCTGCAAAACGCTCGTGTCG
This sequence comes from Pseudomonas rhizozeae, assembly GCF_031583775.1. Taxonomy (NCBI): domain Bacteria; kingdom Pseudomonadati; phylum Pseudomonadota; class Gammaproteobacteria; order Pseudomonadales; family Pseudomonadaceae; genus Pseudomonas; species Pseudomonas rhizozeae. The sequence goes on along the minus strand of NZ_JAVLSB010000042.1, from coordinate 8,495 downwards.
ATTTTGCCCGCAACCTGCTGGAAACCACCGAGCTGCCACTGAAGACCGTGGCCTACCGCAGCGGGTTTGGCAGCGTGCGGCACATGCGCTTTCTGTTCAGTGAAAAACTCGGCCTCAACCCCACGCAGTACCGTGAACAGTTCAGTTAGCGCCCGGTTGTCCGTCTCGGGCATCGAATTGGCCGTACCGTTCCGCCCTAGACCGTTGTACCGTCTTCAGCAGCTGCCAAGATAGCCGTGGACGCGTGGCAAAGGAGAATGCGCAGCCCTGGGACGCCGATCGACTGCCGAATGCAGCCTTTTGGCGTCTGTGGATCAAAGCGGGTGTAGCCGATGAACAGCCTGACAACTTTTAACCATGACGAAGTGCTGCGGTTCGGCCCTTATGAGTTTAATGGCCGGCAGCGCCTGATCTTGCGCGGGGACCAACCCCTGGCGATGGGCGGGCGGGCGCTCGACATTCTGCAATTGCTGCTGCAGCGCGCCGGTAGCGTGGTCAGCAAGCAAACCCTGATCACGCATGTGTGGCCGAGTTCGGTGGTTGAGGAGGCCAACCTGCGCGTGCACATCGCCGCATTGCGTCGCGCGCTCGGCGACGGCCAGAACGGCCAGCGCTACATCGTCAACGTGCCGCAGCGCGGCTACTGCTTCATCGCCCCGGTGCAACGGGCCATCGCCGGACCGCAAGGAAACCCGCCGACCACCGTCACCGGTGCGCTACCCATCCCGCACAACCTGCCCGCACGCCTGACTTCAATCATCGGCCGCGATGGCCTGGTCGGCAGCCTCGTGCGACAAGTGCCGCGCCGTCGCCTGCTCAGCCTGACCGGCCCGGGCGGCATCGGCAAAACCACAGTCGCTTTGCGGGTTGCGGAATTGCTGTTGGAGCATTATCAGGATGGCGTGTGGTTGATCGATCTTTCCACTTCGCAGGCGCCACAACAGGTGGTCGTGCAGTTGGCGCGCAGCCTGTCGCTGGGCGCCGATCTGTCGTTGGCGGCGCTGTGCGATGCGCTACAAAAACATCACGTCCTGTTGGTGCTGGACAACTGCGAACACCTGCTCGACACCTGCCGCGAGACCATCGCCGCACTACTGAAGGCCTGCCCACGGCTGTCGATTCTGGCGACCAGCCGTGCGCCGTTGCGCCTCGCCGAAGAGTTTGTGCAGCGCTTGCCCGGCCTGGCGATTCCGCCCGTGTCGGCGCTGCAGCGGGTCGAGGACGTGATGAGTTATTCCGCCGTGCAATTACTGGTCGGGCGGATTCGTGCGCGGCAACAGTGGTTCACCTTGCGTGAGCAGGATTTGCCCATCGTGCGTGATATCTGCCGGCGGCTCGATGGTTTGCCGTTGGCCATTGAAATGGCTGCTGCGCAAATCGACGCCTTTGCCCTGGTCGGGCTGCAAGCGCAACTGGATAACTGTGTCGAACTGCTGAGCCACGGTCGGCGCACGGCGGTGGCGCGGCACCAGTCGTTGAAAGCGGCGCTGGACTGGAGCTACCAGCGGTTGAGCGCGTTGGAGCAAACCGTTTTGCAACGTCTGGCGGTGTTCAAAGTGGCCTTCACCCTTGATGCGGTAATCGCCGTCATCAGTTGCGCCGCGTTGCCGCCCAGTGCCGTGCGCCAGGCGCTCGAACGCCTGGCGGATCAGTCGTTGCTGACGGTGGAACAGGTTCACGGCAGCCAGCGTTTTCGCTTGCTCAAGACCACTCGTTGCTACGCCGTGGAAAGGCTTGAGCACAGTGGCGAGTTACGCACGCTGGAACAACGCCATTCGCGCTACCTCAGCCGCCAGCGCCACGCCTCAAGCCCGCCGCTGACCGTGTAGCGGCTCGAGCACTTGCTGCGCGGCGAGCACGTCCGGCGTGGCCAAGCCTTCAGTGAATCCGGCATAGACTGGGGCGAGCAGTGCGAACGCTTGCGGGGCATTGCCCTGGCTTTGCCACACGCGCGCCAGCGAGGTGGCGCTGCGCAGTTCCCAGGCCCGCGCACCTTGCTGGCGAGCCACCGCCAGCGAGCGTTGCAGCAGCGCTTCGGCCTGCGTCGGGTTGTGGCTCAACACGCGCTCGGCTTCGGCGCGGAAAATCTCCGCGCTGCTCCAACCGGCGCTGCCATCTTCGGCTCGAGCCAGCAACACGTAATCGACGCGGCGCGGATCGAGGGTGACCATGACGTCCCTGACCAGTCCACTCCCGTGCGTCGGCGCCGGGTGCTCGGCCTCGGGGTCGATGACCTGCGCATAGTGCCGCGCCCAAAGCTGGAACAGCGGCACCGAATGTTTCTGCGATTGCTCCAGCAGCAGGCGTAGCAACTCGCGGGCAGTCGGCGCATCGCCGTTGTAGTGAGCGATCAGGCACCCGGCCAGCGCCAGGGTGTAGCAAATCGAGGTGCCGTGATTGATCTGCAGGGCGATGTCCAACGCCTGGCGCGCGGTCAGCCAGGCCCGTTGCGGCTGGCCTTGCAGCCAGAGGATGCGCGCCAGGATGGTCAACGCCGCAACGCTCTGGTCGTACTGCACGCCAAAGCCGTGGGTAAAGCGGTTGAGGTGGCCGCTTTGCGCCATCCGTTGCAACACCTGCTCGGCGTTGCTGCGGGCCAGGGTTTGTTGGCCGGCGAAATGCAGCGCCAATACCCGCAAACGGTGAGTGCTCAGGGCCACCAGCGCGTCGCCGTGCATCACCAGCCGATCGAATTCAAGGCTCTGTGCCAGGGCCTCTTGATACCGCCCGCAACTGAGGTTGACCGCCATGTGTCCGGACACCGCGCGCAATTGCCCGGCGGTGTCGAGGTGTTCATCGGCCAGGGCCTTGGCGCTGACAAACGCCTCGACCGTCTCGGCGCTGCCGCCCTGGCTGTGATAGCAGGAACTGCCCAACGCGAGCTTCAAATTGATTGTCAGGCGCGGGCAGGGCGCGGCGCTGGCGAGCAGCAGCGCCAGGGCCCGGCGCACGTAATTGCCGTGTTCCTTGAGCAACGACAATTCCTGCCACAGCGGCGTTGAAACCGCCGTCAAGCGGATCGCCAGGCCATGCGGCCCGTTAGCGCCCAAGCCGCGGTCGAGGGCGGCGCGCAGGTCTTCGAGGCTGCGGCTGTAACGCTCGATCCACGTCCGCGTCGCCGTGTGCGGCCAGTCGTTCTGCGCTTGATGCATCAGCGCCAGGCAACGCTCGGCATGACGGTCGAGGGTTTCGGCCAGCTCCACCGCATCGCGAAGTTTTTCCAGGGCATAGCGGCGAGTGGTGTCGAGTAGGCGATAGAACACTTCTTCGTCGCCCACCTCGACCGTCAGCAGGGACTTGGCGACCAATTGCGTGATCGATCCCAGCACTTCACCGGGGGCGATGTGCTGGCCGACAATCACCGCTGCTGCCGATTCCAGGGTGAAACCGCCGCGAAACACCGCCAGCCGTCGCAGACAGGTTTGCTCGCAAGAGTTGAGCAGTTCGAAGCTCCAGTCGAGGGTGGCACGCAAGGTCTGATGGCGGCCCTGGCTGCTGGAGTCCCCCGGGCCGTTCAGGCGGAAGCTGCCGAGTAACCGCACCAGCAAACCGTCCAGGCCCAGCTGCCCGACCTGCGCCGCCGCCAGTTCAATGGCCAGCGGAATACCGTCGAGGCGCCGGCAAATCTCGATCACTTGCGGCAGCGCTGCGTCGTTGAGTTCAAAGCCCTCGTGGCTGACCATCGCCCGTTCCACGAACAGTTGCAGCGCGGAGAACCCCAGCGCCTCGTCGCAGTCCGGTGCACTGCTGGGTGGCGGGCAGTCGAGGGCGTCCAGGCGCTGCACAAACTCGCCTTCGGCGCGCAGGCTTTCGCGACTGGTGGCCAGAATGTGCACCTGTGGCGCCGCGCGCAGCAGTTGTTCGCAGAGCATCGCGACGCTGTCGATCAAGTGCTCGCAATTGTCGATCACCAGCAGCAGGTGTTGCCCGTGCAGCAAATTCGACAGGCTACCCAAGGCGTCATCGTCGTCCAGCGACCATTCGAACAGCGCCGCGAGGTGCCCGGCGATCAGCGCCGGGTCGGTGATCGGCGACAGGTCCAGCAGGCGAATGCCGTCGCGATAACGGTCGAGCAATTGTTCGGCAACCCGCAGGGCGACGGTGGTCTTGCCGATGCCGCCGGGGCCGACCAGGGTCACCAACCGTTGCCGCGCCAGTTGCGCCATCAGGCTGTCGACCAGCGGCTGGCGCCCGATCATCCGGGTGCGGCGCAGCGGCAGGTTGTGTCGCGATGGACTGGGCAGTGTCGGCGCGGGGGCGGGCTCGGCGTGTTCGAGGGCAATCGGCGCGACGAAACTGTAGCCGCGCTGGGCGATGGTAATGATGTAGCGCTGACCGGCCTGGCCATCGCCGAGGGCCTTGCGCAGCGCCGCCATGTGCACCCGCAGGTTGATCTCCTCAACCACGCTGGTGGGCCAGACCCGCGCCAATAACACCTGCTTACTGACTACGCTGCCGGCGTGTTCCAGCAGCACCAATAGAATGTCCAGCGCCCGCCGGCCGAGGCGCAGCGGCTGATCGCCTTCCAGCACTCGGCGTTGGTCAGGATAAATCCGGTAGGGGCCGAACCGCACGGCCTGCTCGGTGGGAAAACTCAAACACTCGCTCCTGTCGAACTTGTTTTCAGCCTCCGGCGAAGGAGGGCAGATGCGCCCGTTGCGGGTGGCTGGCGGGCGTCTATTTCGCGTTATCCAGCCATGTTCTCAGGTTTAAGCACCGACACCGTAGGGTCACGACAAATTTAACAACATTTAACTCGTGCCGGTTCTGGTCTACGCCCAAAACTGTCGCCCTTCAAGGCCCGCTCGACCAGGTGCAGCCGCGTCGCTCACAGAAAAGCAATCGAACGAAGATCTGCTAGCCTTCCTCGTGGCCTGATGAACCCCTTGCCTGGCTCGCCCCGCGCCCGACGTAGATCGGTCCCGCGAACGGCGGGCCTTTCAGGGTTTTACACCCCCAACGGAGCACCCGACCATGAAGAAGTTGACCAACGCCACCGGCGCGCCGGTAGTCGATAACTTGAATATTCAGACTGCCGGTCCTCGTGGCCCGGCGCTGTTGCAAGACATCTGGTTACTGGAAAAACTTGCCCACTTTGACCGTGAAGTGATCCCCGAACGCCGCATGCACGCCAAAGGCGCCGGCGCCTACGGCACCTTCACCGTGACTAACGACATCAGCCGCTACACCAAGGCCAGCATCTTCAACGCGGTCGGCAAGCAGACCCCGCTGTTCGTGCGTTTTTCCTCGGTGGCCGGTGAGCGCGGCGCGGCGGATGCCGAGCGTGATATCCGGGGTTTTGCCGTGAAGTTCTACACCGACGAAGGCAACTGGGACATCGTCGGCAACAACACCCCGGTGTTCTTCTTCCGCGACCCGCTGCGTTTCTCTGACCTCAACCACGTGGTTAAACGCGACCCGCGCACCGGCCTGCGCAACGCCACCAGCAACTGGGACTTCTGGACCTTGCTGCCGGAGGCGCTGCATCAAGTGACCATCGTCATGAGCGACCGTGGTATCCCCACCAGTTTCCGCCACATGCACGGTTTCGGCAGCCACACCTTCAGCCTGATCAATCGCGACAACCAGCGGGTCTGGGTGAAGTTTCACTTTGTCTGCCAGCAAGGCATCCAGAACCTGTCGGATTCCGAAGCGGCGACGGTGGTTGGCCAGGACCGCGAAAGCAACCTGCGCGACCTCTACGAGACCATCGAAAACGGCGACTTCCCGCGCTGGAAACTGTGCATCCAGGTGATGGAAGAAGCGCAGGCGCTGAACTATCGACACAATCCGTTCGACCTGACCAAGGTCTGGCCGCACGGCGAATTTCCGCTGATTGAAGTCGGCGTGATGGAGCTTAACCGCAACGCCGAGAACCACTTCGCCGAAATCGAACAAGCGGCGTTTTCGCCGGCCAACGTGGTGCCGGGCGTCAGCTTCTCGCCCGATCGCATGCTGCAGGCGCGGTTGTTTTCCTATGGCGACGCCCAGCGCTATCGCCTCGGCGTCAACTTCAATCACATCCCGGTCAACGCCCCGCGCTGCCCGCATCACAGCTACCACCGCGACGGCGCCATGCGCACCGACGGCAACCTCGGCGGCACCGCCAGTTACTTCCCCAACAGTGTCGGCGAGTGGCCGGACTCACCGGAACAGGCCGAGCCGCCACTGGCGCTGGAAGGCTTTGCCCAGCACTACGACCATCGCCTGGAAGAGGACCACTACGAGCAACCGGGCAACCTGTTCCGCCTGTTGACCCCGGAGCGCCAGCAACTGCTGTTCGACAACACCGCACGGGCGATGGCCGGCGTGCCGCGCGCCATTCGGCAACGGCACATCGACAACTGCACCAAGGCTGACCAGGCCTATGGGCATGGCGTGGCGGATGCGTTGGAGCGACTTTCGCCGTTGGTGTAATTAACACCGTTCAATGGTGGGCGCGAGCCTGCTCGCGAAAGCGCTGTAACGGTCGACATTGATGTTGACGGTGATGGCCTCTTCGCGAGCAGGCTCGCTCCCACAGGGCGGGTTGCACGACGACAACCGCACCCGCCGACACCGCCACGCAAACGGGCTGACGCCTTCGCTGCGGGTGAAGATGTGGCAGAAATGCGCCTGGTCGCAAAAGCCGCACTCAAGGCTGATTTGCGTGAGGGTCAGGTCGGTGGATTGAATCATGTGCTTGGCCCGCGCCAGGCGCTGATCGCGAATCCAGTCCTGCGGCGACACCCCCGTGCTGCGCTTGAATGCCCGGGAAAAATGGCTGCGCGACAAGGCGCAGGCCCGCGCCAATTCACTGACTTCCAGGCTCTCGCCGAGCCTTTCGAGAATCAATCGTTTGACCAGTTGCTCGCGCCACGGACTGAGCGCGCCGGCGACGCGCGCGCCAGAGGGCAGCGGCTCAAGCGTGGGCGAAGGGGTGAGGGTGGTGGGAAGTCGTTGAGCCATGGCAACTGTCCGTCGTCGGGGGAAGGCACGGGCGGATCGGCCCTCGGTCAGTGGGCTTCCCGTGTAGCCGTAGGGAAGCGCTGTACGCTGGCTTTCATTCTTGGCGTCGACCGCCTCGGGGCGCGAGTTAATCGTTGTTAATTCTCCGGCCGGCGCTTCAACTCAGCACATCCTTGCAAGTCAGCGGTGACGAATTCGTTCAGTCTGCGGGGGCTCGAGCGCCGCCCCGGTGGCCAGGCAATCCCACTCACACAGGCGATCCCATGCGACATTCCTTTGCTTCCCTACTTGGCGGTTGCAGCCTGCTGTTGGCCGTCGCAAGCGGCAACGCCCCGCGCTGTTCGAAATGGGCATTTCCAATGGCTGCCGGTTGAATAGGGTCCTTACCAGCGCGCTGCTCACGTTCCGTTGGTAGAGTAGGCGCCCCGCACACTTCTCTAATCGCCAGGATTGCGCCGATGAACCGAAACGACCTCCGCCGCGTTGACATGAACCTGTTGGTGATTTTCGAAGCCCTGATGTTCGAAAAGAACCTGACGCGCGTCGCCGAAAAACTGTTCATGGGCCAACCGGCGGTCAGCGCCGCGTTGGCCCGCTTGCGCGATCTGTTCGATGACCCGTTGCTGCTGCGCAACGGCCGGGCCATGGAACCGACCGCACGGGCGCTGGGCATTCTCAAAGAACTGCAACCGGCGATGGACGTGATCTCCGGCGCGGTCAGCCGGGCCAAGGAATTCGACCCCGCCACCAGCCGCGACGTGTTCCGCATCGGCCTCTCGGACGACGCCGAGTTTGGCCTGTTTCCACCGCTGCTCAGTCGCCTGCGCGAGGAAGCACCGGGGATCATCGTCGTGGTGCGCCGCGCCAATTACCTGTTGATGCCGGCGCTGCTGGCCTCCGGTGAAATCTCGGTGGGCGTCAGCTACACCACCGACCTGCCGGCGAATGCCAAGCGCAAAACCTTGCGCGATATCGGCTGCAAGGTCTTGCGCGGCGACTCGCGGCCCGGAGCGCTGACGCTGGATGACTACTGCGCGCGACCGCACGCGATGGTGTCGTTCTCCGGTGACTTGAGCGGCAATATCGATCTTGACCTGGCCAAGGTCGGGCGTTGTCGCCAGGTGGTGCTCGGCGTGCCGCAGTTCAGCGGGTTGCGGGCGTTGCTCGCGGGCACCGAGATGATCGCGACCGTGCCGGATTACGCAGCGTGTGCCTTGGTGGAGGGCTGTGCGTTGCGCGCGGAGGATCCGCCGTTTCCGATTGAGCCGGCGCAGTTGTCGATGGCCTGGAGTGGGGTGCATGACAACGACCCGGCGGAGCGCTGGTTGCGCTCGCGCATTAGTGAGTTTATGTCGGCGCCGCTGGATATTCGGGGGTAGGTGGCTTTTCGCACTTCAGATCCCTGTGGGAGCTGTGGTGCGATGATTTGACTTGGCGATGTCGATGGGGCTTTTTTGGGTGTACATATCCGTTGCTGCGGTAACGGCTGCCTAGGGTTGCGCCCTTACGGCGCCTTACTTTGGCAAACGCCCCAAAGTAAGCAAAGG
>NZ_JAVLSB010000041.1:0-70055 GCF_031583775.1 Pseudomonas rhizozeae | reverse complement strand
GATGTGAGCGCAAACGTCAGTCCGGCTGATGCATCCGGTGATTGCTGCAATGGCAATGCGTGCCTAGGCTTTGGGCATCGTTCTGGAGGTCATCTATGCAAGGTCCGCTGGCATCACTCAAGGTTCTGGATTTCTCGACATTACTGCCGGGGCCGTTCGCCTCGCTGTTGCTGGCGGACATGGGCGCCGAGGTATTGCGCATCGAATCGCCCACGCGCCTGGACCTGGTTCGGGTGCTGCCGCCGCACGATGGCGGGGTGTCCACCAGCCATGCCTACCTCAACCGCAACAAACGCAGCCTGGCCCTGGACCTCAAGCAACCGGCGGCGCTGGAGATCGTGCGGCAACTGGTGCGCGAATACGACATTGTGTTGGAGCAATTTCGCCCCGGCGTCATGGAGCGCCTGGGGCTGGGCTACGCCGCACTGAAAGCGATCAACCCCAAGCTGATTTACGTGTCGATCAGCGGGTATGGCCAGACCGGCCCGTACAAGGAACGCGCCGGCCATGACATCAATTACCTGGCCCTGGCCGGGGTCGCCAGCTACACCGGACGCGCCGACAGCGGGCCGGTGCCGTTGAGCGTGCAGGTGGCGGATGTCGCCGGTGGCTCGCTGCATGGGGTGATCGGCCTGCTGGCGGCGGTGATCGCCCGGCAGCAGACCGGCCAAGGCCAGCACGTCGATGTGAGCATGACCGATTGCGCCTTCAGCCTGAACGCCATGGCCGGCGCCGGTTACCTCGGCGCCGGGGTCCAGCCGGCGCGCGAAGATCAGGTGCTCAATGGCGGCAGTTTCTACGATTACTACCGATCTCGCGATGGCCGCTGGATGTCGGTGGGCAGCCTCGAACCGGCCTTCATGCAGGCGCTGTGCGCGGCCCTCGGACGCCCGGAGCTGGCGGCCCAGGGCTTGTCGGCCAAACCGGCGCAGCAGCAGGCGTTGAAGAACGAACTGAAGCTGGAATTCGAGAAACACGACTTTACCGAGTTGTGCGCGCTGTTTGCCGGCATTGATGCCTGTGTTGAGCCCGTGCTGGGCCTGGCCGAGGCGGTCGAGCATCCGCAGTTGCAGGCGCGGGAATTGGTGGTGCAGGTGCCGCGGGAGGGCGGTGCGAGCCAGGCACAAATGGCCTGCCCACTGAAGTTTTCCGAGGGATTGCCGGCGCCGCGGCATATTGGCGCGGCGCTTGGGCAACACACCGATCAGGTGTTGGGGGAGTTGGGGGTTAGCGCTGAGCGGATCGCTGAACTGCGCAAGGGCAAGGTGATTATTTAGTGTTTGTCGGGCAGGCGTACCGCAACTCCCGATTACTCAACCCGCATCTCGCCGCTGAACACCAAGGTGTGGCGACAGCGTCGACACAGATAGCGCCGGCCCTGGCGTACCAGGCGGTGGCGCTGGGCGGAGAACGGGAAGTCGCTGTCGGCGCACGGGCATTTGTAGATATAGCGCGTGACGCTGCGACGCTTGACGTCATAGGTGTGGCAGCGGTTCGGGGGCAGTTCATAGACGCCGCGCATGATCAGTTGCCATTCCTCGCCATGGGGCTGGATGCGATCGCCAAACAACTGGTGCGCGATCAGGTGCGCGACTTCGTGGGCCACGGTCTGCTTGAGGAAGTCGTCGGTATTTTCCCGGTATAACTGCGGATTGAAGCGCAGCAGGTTCTCGTGCAAATGCGCGACACCGGCTTTCTGCCCGCGCAGCTTGAGGCTGACCACGGGGCGTTTGAAGGTTCGTTTGAAAAAGGATTCGGCTTGCAGGAAACAGTCTTCGACGCGGGTATTGAGTTGCTCGGGCATGCTTGATGGGTCTCCAGAGTTGCCGAGTATGGCGCAAACACCTGGGAATACGAAAAGCCGAGGCGCCGAATGGTCATGTGGCGCAGTAAAAGGCCGCCTTGCGGCGGCCTGTGTCGGCAGATCTTGGTTTTGTGGTCAGCTAGTTGGTGTACACCGGGCCCACTCCCAGGCCCCAGACGATCACGGTGAACGCCATGATGGCCACCAGCACCACCAGGCCCACCGCCAACACCGAACTGGAAAACAGAAAGCCCTCATCCGATGGAATGTTCATGAACGTCGGCAAACCGACATACAGCAAGTACACCGTGTAGCAGATGGCCGCGGTGCCGACGATCATCCCCAGCCACATGTGTGGGTAGAGCGCCGCCAGCCCGCCGATAAACAGCGGCGTGGCGGTGTAGGTGGCGAACGCGACGCAGCGGGCCAGGCTCGGGTTGGCGTCGTAGGTGCGGGCCATCCAGTGTACGAACGCGCCCATCACCGCTACGCCGCCGAGCATGGCGATGTAGGACATCAGGGTCATCCACAGCGCGCTTTCCTGGGTCAGCATGACCGGTGCGCGATTGCCGATGACCCAGCCCACTTGAGTCGTACCAATAAATGCCGAAACGGCGGGGATCGCCGCGAGAATCAAGGTGTGTGTCAGGTACATGTGGCTGATGCTTTCCTCCTGGTCGCCACGTATTTCGCGCCATTCCTGATCAGGGTGGGTGAACAGCCCCACAACGTGATGGATCATGCCAGTCACTCCTCTTGTTATTGCCATCGCCCCCCAGCGGAGCGCCTACCGGCCCAGAGGCCACGTAAGTGAAGGTCTTGAATATGAATGCGACCTTATGTCGCAGTATAGAAAGGACTTCACCCCGTGGATGCAGGGGCTTTAGAGCAAATCGCGCTGTAAAGCAGACTATTAATCGCCGCTGGGTCTGACTTGCACCGATATTCCCGTGGCGAGGCAGCTCGCTCACTCGCCACAACGGCGAAGTTTTTGCGTAAAATGCCGGCCTTTCGTCAGACCTCACGGATTTCGTGTCATGGGCACTCTTTCGGTCAATCAGAACAAACTGCAGAAGCGCCTGCGCCGGCAGGCCGGTGAGGCGGTCGCTGACTTCAACATGATTGAGGACGGCGATAAGGTCATGGTCTGCCTGTCGGGTGGCAAGGACAGCTACACCATGCTCGACGTGTTGTTGCACCTGCAGAAGGTGGCGCCGATCAAATTCGAGATCGTCGCGGTGAACATGGACCAGAAGCAGCCCGGCTTCCCGGAGCACGTCCTGCCGGCCTACCTGAAAGAACTGGGCGTCGAGTACCACATCGTCGAGAAAGACACCTATTCGGTGGTCAAGGAGTTGATCCCTGAAGGCAAGACCACCTGCTCGCTGTGTTCGCGCCTGCGCCGTGGCACGCTTTACACCTTTGCCGATGAAATCGGCGCGACCAAGATGGCCTTGGGTCACCACCGCGACGACATCGTCGAAACGTTCTTCCTCAACATGTTCTTCAACGGCTCGCTCAAGGCCATGCCGCCCAAGCTGCGCGCCGACGATGGACGCAACGTGGTCATCCGTCCGTTGGCCTACTGCAACGAAAAAGACATCCAGGCCTATTCGGACTTCAAGCAGTTCCCGATCATCCCGTGCAACCTCTGCGGCTCACAGGAAAACCTGCAGCGCCAGGTGGTCAAGGACATGCTTCAGGACTGGGAACGCAAGACCCCGGGCCGAACCGAAAGCATCTTCCGCAGTCTGCAAAATGTGCAGCCGTCGCAACTGGCGGATCGCAACCTGTTCGACTTCACCAGTTTGCGGATCGACGAAAGCGCGGCTTCGCGGTTTGTAAACGTCGTCAACATTTAACAGTACTGACGGTGGGAGCGAGCCTGCTCGCGAATGCGCTCTGTCAGCGACAGCGATGTCGATTGACAGGACCTCTTCGCGGGCAGACTCGCTCCCACTGGTATTTCATTTCATTCTTTAGGAAAGGGCATGCGCGACTACAAGTGGCTGCACGAATACTGTCTGAATCGCTTCGGTTCGGCTGCTGCACTCGAAGCCCATCTGCCCGCCCCCAAGACCCCGGCGCAACTGCGCAGGATCAGCGATGATCGCTACCTCTCGACGATGGCACTGCGGGTGTTCCGCGCCGGGCTCAAGCACAGCCTGGTGGACGCCAAGTGGCCGGCGTTCGAAGAAGTGTTCTTCAAGTTCGACCCGGAAAAAGTCGTGCTGATGAGCGCCGAGCATCTGGAGCGACTGATGCAGGATGCACGGATCATCCGCCATTTGGGCAAGCTCAAGAGCGTGCCGCGCAATGCCCAGTTCATTCTCGACGAGGCCCACGAGCGTGGCAGTTTCGGTGCGCTGATCGCTGACTGGCCGGTGACCGACATCGTCGGCCTCTGGACCTACCTGAAAAAACGCGGCAGCCAGTTGGGCGGGCTGTCGGCGCCGCGCTTCCTGCGCATGGTCGGCAAGGACACTTTCGTGCCGAGCTATGACGTGGTGGCGGCGTTGAATGCGCAGAAGATCGTCGACAAGGTGCCCACCAGCCTGCGCGACCTGGCCACGGTGCAGGATGCCTTCAATCAGTGGCATGAGCAGAGTGGCGGGCGGCCGATGAGCCAGCTCTCGATGATGCTGGCGTATACCGCCAATCATTGACACCGAATCGCGCCCATCGCTGGCAAGCCAGCTCCCACAGTGATTGGAGTAGGCCACAAATCTTGTGCTCAACACCGAAATCTGTGGGAGCTGCGGTGCGACGATTCGACTTGCCAGCGATGAGGCCCGATCAGGCGACAGATATCTCGCCTTCCCCCGCCAACTTGCGATTCAACTGAAAGCGCCAGCGCACAAACAACAGCGCCGAGCAGAACACCGCCAGGCTCGCGGCCATTTCCAGCAGGCCGAACAGGTGACGGTTCGGGTCATACGCCGCCAGCGCACCCTTGATGAAATACAGGTTTACGACGAAGCACAGCCACGAATGGGCGCGCGGGCTGCCGAGGATCATCCCCGGTGCGAGGATCAGCAACGGCACCAGTTCGATCAGCAGAATCACCCAGGGCCGCGCGCCATGCAGGTCGGCGATGGCCAGGAAGTAAACGCTGAGGAGAACGATCAACCCCGCAAAACACAGCAGGCTGACCACCCGCATCGCCCGCACCCGCGGCTCCAGCCACGCGATGGCAGGCAGAATTTTCGGCTTTTTCGCCACGGTCAGCGCTCCAGCTTCTGCGCGGTCTTGGCCAGGCGCTGACCCAAAGCCCGGCACAGCGCCATTTCATGTTCGTCCAGCGGACTCTTGCCGTCGGCGCCGGCGTGGTGGCTGGCGCCGTAGGGCGTACCGCCGCCACGGGTTTCCAGAAGCGCCGATTCGCTGTACGGCAGGCCGGTGATCAGCATGCCGTGGTGCAGCAGTGGCAACATCATCGACAGCAGGGTGGTTTCCTGGCCGCCATGCAGGCTCGCGGTGGAGGTGAAGACCCCGGCCGGTTTGCCCACCAGGGCGCCGGTCAGCCACAGGTTGCTGGTGCCGTCGAGAAAGTATTTCAGCGGCGCGGCCATGTTGCCGAAGCGCGTCGGGCTGCCGAGGGCCAGGCCGGCGCAGTTCTTCAAATCGTCGAGGCTGGCGTACAGCGCGCCTTCGTCGGGAATGTCCGGCGACACCGCTTCGCATTCGGTGGAAATCGCTGGCACCGTGCGCAGCCGCGCCTCCAGCCCGGCCTGTTCGACACCGCGGGCAATCTGCCGGGCCATCTCGTTGGTCGAGCCGCTGCGGCTGTAATACAAGACGAGGATGTACGGCGCGCTCACGGCAACAGCTCCAGGATATTCTCCGGCGGCCGGCCGATTACGGCTTTGTCACCGACTTCCAGAATCGGCCGCTCCATAAGTTTCGGGTGCGCGGCGATGGCGGCGATCAGTTGCGCTTCGCTGAGGCTGCTGTCGGCCAGGTTAAGGGTTTTGTACTCGTCCTCGCCGGTGCGCAACAGGGCGCGGGCGCTGATGCCGAGTTTGCCGAGCAAGGCCTGGATCTGCGCGGCGTCCAGCGGGGTCTCCAGGTAACGGACCACGGTCGGCGTCAGGCCACGGGCTTCGAGCAATTCGAGCGCACCGCGGGATTTCGAGCAGCGCGGATTGTGATAAAGCGTCAGATCGGTCATGTGCGGGTCGCTTCTTGCGTAAGGTGGCGGCTATTCTAACTGGGCAACGCGCAATCCAGAACCTTGGGTGGCAATGGGTCGCGGCAGTATTCTTTTTTCAGTAAGGATCACGACATGGCAAGGCGACTGGCAGCAGCAATGGCGATCATCGGGGCGTTGATGCTGGGGGGCTGCGGCAACGACTATGGCACCGACCAGAACGGCCAGAAAGTCGCGGGCGAACGCCTCGACAAACAGTGGGTGGTGCTCAATTACTGGGCCGAATGGTGTGGCCCATGCCGGACCGAAATTCCGGAATTGAACGTCCTGGCGGAAGAACTCAAGGGGCAGAAAATCGGTGTGTTCGGGGTCAACTTCGACAACGTGCAAGGCGAAGAGCTGAAAAGTGCCAGCGAAAAACTCGGGATTAAATTTACTGTGCTGGCCCAGGACCCTGCGGAACTGTTCGACCTGCCCCGCAGCGAAGCCTTGCCGGTGACCTACATCATCGACGACAAGGGCAAAGTGCGTGAGCAGTTGATGGGCGAACAGACCGCGGCGGGCGTGCTGGCCAAGCTGAAGGCGTTGCAGGCGGGGAGTTGAGTCAAACAGGACTGCGGCATACCGCTTTTTGTGGTGTACCGCTGGTCATTAAGAACTAGTTGGCCACAAAAGCTCTCTCGCCAGGGCGTTGCGAAGCCGCACAAGCTCCTCGCAGCACTCCGAATCAGCCTTCTTCCAGCCACCAGCGCAACGGTTTGCCTTCAGCGGGCCAGAAGCGCATCTGCTCGATTGGCGAGATGTCCCAACGCTGGACTTTCTCCAGCGCTTGCAGGAAGCGCTGTTCCTGTTCCATCAAGGCTTCGGCGCAGAGTTTGCGGGTGCTGCCGATTTTGCCGAAGCTCAGCTTGTTGCCGTCCAGGGTGTACGGCGCGAACCAATGGTTGCAGCCACCATTGCCGTAGGCGCGGCCATCGGCGCCGAGGGTCACGGTCAGGTGGCTGTAATCCATCAATGGCCGCTCGCCGATCCACTCCAGGATGTAGCTACGGTCGTGTTGCAGTTGCACCGGTTCCGCGGCGCAACCGAGCAGGCTGGCACCGACCAGCGCGGTCAGGGCAAGGCGTTTCATCACGCGGGCTCCTGACAGGCTGGGCACAGGTGTTTGTCGCCGACGCTGCGCCAGCCCAACTCGGCAATGCGTGCGGTGGCCGCCGGTTTTTCCGCCTTATTGCCGAGCTTGCCATCCACCGCGAATTCGAAGCTCAGCACCTTGGCGCAACTGTCGCAGTTGACTTGCCAGGTGTGAATCGCCAACTCGCCGAACACCGGACCACTGGCCACCGCGACCCATTGACCGGGTGGGTTGATCAGGTGGCGAACCGTTTCCACGGTCAGGCGCATGGACAAGTCCTTGGCGCCTTTGAGGGTGACCACCAGCACGTCGTTATTGCGAATCGAGCCACCGTTACCGGTGACCTGATAACGGCCCGGCACCAGGGCGCGGCATTCGGTGAGGGTGTGTTGCGGGTTCATCAGGCTGTAGCGGAAATCGTGTTCGACCATGGGTCCTCCAAATATGCGCGGTATGCTAGCACGGGCATGGACGCAGCATGGCGCAGGCAGTTGACCTTCGATCAGGTTCAAAACCGCCCCCGACTCATGGCACACTGCCGCCTTTTATCACTCTAGGGAACGGAAATGGCGCTGATCGAATGTTATGAATGCAAGCAGAGCATCAGTTCCACCGCGCCTGCGTGCATCCATTGCGGTGCTCCGGCGGCCGAGCCGACCGTGACAGCCTCTCGGCCTGCATCGATTTCTTTCGGCCAGTTGCCGCGCGACCCGACCGTGGCCAAAGTGACACCGGCGGCATTCGGCCGTCGGCGCAAATCGGTGGTGCAGGAGTCGGTGATTCAGGACGGCGCACCAACGACCGGGCGGCCCACGGAAGGCTGGTTGAAAATCGCGATATTTTTGCTGCCACCGTTTTTCGTCTGGTTCCTGCTACGCCCCGGTCATTCCGCACAGCAACGGTTGGCAGGCTTCGGCTGGCTGGGCCTGTTGATCTTCGCCAGCTTGGTCTGAACGGGCTAGCCGCTGACCAGATTCTGCGGCGTACCGGCAGCCCAGGCGTCGATGTTCTGCAAGGTCGTGGTGGCAATCGCTGCCAGGGCCTCGTGGGTTAAAAAGGCCTGGTGCGCGGTGACGATCACGTTGGGAAAGCTCAATAGCCGCGCCAGCACATCGTCCTGCAGCGGCTGGTCGGAGCGATCCTCGAAAAATAGCTGCGCCTCTTCCTCATACACATCCAGTCCCAGATAACCCAGTTGACCGCTCTTGAGCGCGTCGATCAGCGCGGCCGCGTCCACCAGTGCGCCGCGGCCGGTGTTGATCAGCATGGCGCCGGACTGCATGTGTGCCAGTGAGTCAGCGTTGATCAGGTGCTTGCTCTGTTCATTGAGTGGGCAGTGCAGGCTGATGATCTGCGATTCGGCAAGCAATTGCGGCAAGCTCACATAGCGAGCGCCGAGTGCCTGCAGCGCCGGGTTCGGATAAGGGTCATAGGCCAGCAGTGGACAACCAAAGCCGTGCATGATGCGGGCAAACGTGGCGCCAATTTGCCCAGTGCCGACCACGCCGACGGTTTTGCCGACCAGGTCGAAACCGGTCAGCCCGTGCAATGCGAAGTTGCCGTCGCGGGTGCGATTGCAGGCGCGCGGGAGGCAGCGGTTCAGCGCCAGGATCAGCGCCACAGCATGTTCGGCCACGGCGTGCGGCGAGTAGGCGGGAACACGCACCACCGCCAGCCCCAGGCGTTGTGCTATCGCCAGGTCGACATGGTTGTAACCCGCCGAGCGCAAGGCGATCAGCCGCGTGCCGCCCGTCGCCAGGCGTTCCAGCACGGGGGCGCTGAGGTCATCGTTGATAAAGGCACAGACCACCTCGCAACCGGCAGCGAGGGCGGCGGTGTCGAGGCTCAATCGGGCCGGCTGGAAGTGCAGGTCGGTGCCATCGGCAGCGACGCCGAGAAAACTGTCGCGGTCGTAGCTCTGGCAACTGAAAAGAATTGTGCGCATGGCCGGCCTCGGTCTTGGGAAAAATGGAATGCCCTCAGCTTAATCCTGATCGCAGCGTCGGTTATTGCCCTGGGTCAGGCACCGATGCGTGCTTCGCTGGCCAGGCGATTGATCGCCCGTTCCAGGTCTTGCAGGGCCATCACGGCTCTCGGGTCCTGTTGTTTGAGCAGGGTTTCGCTGCGCTGGCAGGCCGCGCGCAATTGCGGGACGCCGCAGTAGCGCGTCGCACCGTGCAAGCGGTGGACCCGTTCGATCAAGGCGTTCTGGTCGTTGGCCTGCAGGGCTTTGCTGATGGCTTCGCGGTCGGCTTCCAGGGACGCCAGCAACATCGCCAGCATGTCCGCCGCCAGATCGGCTTTGCCGGCGGCCAGGCGCAAGCCTTCTTCGGCATCGAGCACCGGCAGTTCGCCTTGGCCCTGATGGTCGGCGGGACGCTCCGGCGCCTGGTTGCGCAGGGCCAGGCCGGTCCACTTGAGCACGGTCTGCGCCAGTTGCCGTTCGCTGATGGGTTTGGTCAGGTAATCGTCCATGCCGCTTTGCAGCAGCGCGCGCTTCTCGTTGGCCATGGCGTGAGCGGTGAGGGCGACGATCGGCAGCGGTGTGGAATGGCGCTCGCTTTCCCACAGACGAATCGCCTCGGTGCTTTGCCGGCCGTCCATGCCGGGCATCTGCACGTCCATCAACACCAGGTCGAACGCTTCGGTCTGCACCGCGCGCACGGCGGCGTAACCGCTTTCCACCGCCAGCACCTTGGCGCCCATATCTTCGAGCAGGGTTTGCACCAGCAACAGGTTGGCCGGGTTGTCGTCGACGCAAAGGATTTTCGGCGCACGGCTGGACAGCGGTTCGCCGGGTTCGCTGCGCAACGGTCGCGGGCTGACCAGATCGGACAACGCCCGGCGCAATTTGCGCGTGCACGCCGGTTTGGCCTGCAACTGGCTGTGCGGGTTGGGCACCGACAAATGAAACAGCGTCTGCTCGGTGGTCGGACACAGCACCAGCACTTTGCAGCCGAGGTGTTCGAGGTCCCAGATGTGCTGATTGAGGCGCTCGGGCGGCATGTCGTTGCTGGTGATGCCGAGCACGGCGAGGTCGATCGCCTGATCGGTCTGGTGCGCAGCGGTCACGCCGTTGCTGAGCTGTTCCAAGGTATTGAACGGCGTAACCTCCAGCCCGCAATCTTCCAGTTGATGCAGCAAGGCCTGGCGCGCCAGTTCATGCTTTTCCAGCACTGCGACCCGGCGCCCGAGCAGCGGCGCGGCGGGCAAGTCTTCGGCATCATCGCGGGTTTTCGGCAGGCTGAGGCTGATCCAGAAATCCGAGCCTTCGCCCGGCGTGCTGTCGACGCCGATCTCGCCGCCCATCTGTTCCACCAGTCGCTTGGAAATCACCAGCCCCAGGCCAGTGCCGCCGGGTTGCCGCGACAGCGAGTTGTCCGCCTGGCTGAAGGCCTGGAACAATGCGCGCACATCCTGGTTGGACAGGCCGATGCCGGTGTCCTGGATGCTGATGCGCAGCTGAACGCTGTCTTCGTGTTCTTCTTCGAGCATGGCGCGGGCGACGATGGTGCCTTCGCGGGTGAACTTGATCGCGTTGCTCACCAGGTTGGTGAGGATCTGCTTGAGCCGCAACGGGTCGCCCACCAGCGACAGCGGCGTGTCGCGGTAGACCAGGCTGACCAGCTCCAATTGCTTGGCGTGGGCGGCGGGGGCGAGGATGGTCAGGGTGTCCTGCAGCAGGTCGCGCAGGTTGAACGGAATATTGTCGAGCACCAGTTTGCCGGCCTCGATCTTCGAGAAATCAAGGATCTCGTTGATGATGCCCAGCAGGCTGTCGGCGGATTTTTCGATGGTGCCCAAGTAGTCGAGCTGGCGTGGGGTCAGCTCGCTTTTTTGCAGCAGATGGGTAAAACCGAGAATGCCGTTGAGCGGCGTGCGGATTTCATGGCTCATGTTGGCGAGGAATTCGGACTTGATCCGGCTCGCTTCCAGGGCTTCCTTGCGCGCCAGGTCCAGCTCGATGTTCTGGATCTCGATGGTTTCCAGGTTCTGCCGCACATCCTCGGTGGCCTGGTCGACGCTGTGCTGCAATTCTTCCTGGGCGTTTTGCAGGGTGCCGGCCATGCGGTTAATGCCGGACGCCAATTCATCCAGTTCCTGGCTGCCCAGCGGCGGCAGGCGGGTTTCCAGGTGGCCGTCCTTGAGTTGCGCCACGGCTTGTTTGATCTGGCTCAGCGGCGTGTTGATGGTGCGGCCCATGCGCAGGGCCAGCAGCGCGGCGCCGGCCAGGCCGGCGGCGATCAGCAGCAAACTGGCGAACAGGCTGCGGTAACCACGCAGCAGCATGCCGCTGTGGGACAGTTCCAGTTCCACCCAACCCAGCAACAATTCCGATTCTTCGGGCACCAGGTCACCGGCCAGGTTGCGGTGTTTGCCGAACACCGGCAGCAGGTAGCGCGTTGCGTCGTTGCCGGTGCGCTGGGCCATGTGCGAATTGCGGCTGATCGGCGGCAGGTTGAGCATCGTCGGTCCCGCGTGCGCCAGTACCGTGCGGTCGGCGCTGAGGAAGGTCACCGCGCGCACGTCGGTCTGTTCCAGGGATTGCGTGGCGATGCGTTCCAGCAGTTCGGCGTTGTTGCTGCTCAGGGCCGGTGCGACCAGGGGCGCGAGTTGTTCGGCGATCATTTCGCCACGCTGCAACAACTGGGTTTGCAGGTCGGACTGCTGCATCCAGGTGAAGTAACCGCCCAACACCAACGCCATCAGGCTGGTTGGCAACAGGGTCAGCAACAGCACGCGACCTTTGATTCCCAGTTTCTTGAGCACGCCTCTCTCCTGTGTGCAGCGAATTGATTGACCTAAACGTGCATCCGGCACGCGCTTCCCGCGCAGTGTAGCGATTTGCACGCTGACGATCCGGCTAAATTAATGCCGCCATGTGTGCGATTTGACCAGCGCTTTGTCGCACTGCAAGAAGCTTGTGTTGCCGGTTGGAGGGCAATCTTGAATAATCGCCCAACTGAGAATTATTTGCAGATAGTCATGACTCCCATCCCTGCGGCTGCTCCACGCATTCTGTCCATTGAAGACGATCTGGTCCTCGGCGCTTACGTTCATGAGCACCTGGGCCGTTGCGGCTTTCAGGTGACCTGGTGCCAGAACGGCCGCCAAGGCCTGGAAATGGCCCGCGCTCAAAACTTCGACGTGGTGTTGATGGACATTCTGCTGCCGGAACTCGACGGCCTCGCGGTGCTCACCCAATTGCGCCGCAGCCATTCCACGCCGGTGGTGCTGGTCTCGGCGCTGGGGGCCGAGGCGGATCGGGTCAGCGGTTTTCGCCTCGGCGCTGATGACTATCTGCCCAAGCCCTTCAGCATGGTCGAACTGCGGGTGCGCATTGAAGCGATCCTGCGCCGGGTCGCCCTTGATCGCCGCCCACAACCGGCAGCGCGGGTGGCCGATTCCCACAACCTGCGGCTCGACGATGAACGCTTCGATGCCTGCTTCGGAGAGCAGTGGGCCGGCCTCACTCGCACCGAATACCGTCTGCTAGAGACCCTCAGCCGCAATGACGAGGTGCTGAGCAAGGCCTTCCTTTATCAGCACGTGCTGCAACGGGGTTACGCCGCCCACGACCGCAGCCTCGATATGCACATCAGCCAGATCCGCCGCAAACTGAAAACCATCGGCTACACCGAGCGCGAAGTGCGCACGGTGTGGGGCAAGGGTTACCTGTTGAGTGCCGCCGATGAAGGGGTCTGATCTGCCGGGGCGGCACTCGCTGTTCTGGAAACTCGCCTGTTTATTGGTGGCGTTCTGTCTGCTGATGATTTGGCTGAGTTGGTCGTGGGGGCGTTACATGGAGGAGCGCAACCAATTCCTCTCGGATGGCGCGCGCGGCACCTTGGCCCGTTACGCGGCCGAAGCGGAGCAGGCCTGGCAGCAGGGGCAACGGGCCGGTGTCGATGATTTTTTGCAGTCGATGCGCCAGCGCGAGACCGGTTGGGTCGGGGTGATTGGCGGTAATCTGCAATCGTTGAGCAGCCAAGCGCTGAACGACAAGGAAATCCAGCACCTGACCTTTCTGCGTGGCCCCGACTGGCCGATCCACAAGAAAGGCCTGCCGTGGTTGCGCGTGCCATTTCCTGGTGATCCGGCGCTCGGCAGCCTGGTGATCGAATTGCCCGAGCGCTTTCTGCCCGGGGAGTACCGGGTGTTCTGGCGGGTGATGACCAACGGCGTGATGCCCGGGCTGTTTACGCTGTTGCTGTGCGTGGGGCTGTATCGCTTGCTGGTGGTGCCGCTGAACAACCTGCGCGCCCAGGCCAACGCCTGGCGCGCCGACCAGTTGAACGTGCGCCTGTCGAGCCGCATCACCAAGCGCCCGGACGAACTGGGTGAACTGGCTCGGGCCTTCGATCAGATGTCCGAGCGCCTGCAAGGCACCGTGGCATTGCAGCAACAACTGTTGCGTGATCTGTCCCACGAACTGCGCACGCCGCTCAGCCGGTTGCGCGTGGCGAGTGAAAGCGAGCAAGGGCTGGCGCAGTTGCGCGAGCGGATCGGCCGCGAAGTCGACGGCATGCAGCGCTTGGTCGAGGACACCTTGCAATTGGCCTGGCTCGACACCGAACGCACGCCGCTGCCCGACGAAGCGATCCAGATCGCGGCCTTGTGGGAGATGCTCAGCGAAAACGCCTGTTACGAAAGCGCCTGGCCCTGCGCGCAACTGCAATGCCTGGTGGAAGCCGATTGCTGGGTGCGGGGCAACCTGAACGCCTTGGCCCAGGCCCTCGAGAACATCCTGCGCAATGCGATTCGCCATTCCCCGCCGGGCGGCATCGTGCGCCTTGACGGCGTGCGCGACGGCGATTACTGGCACCTGTGGCTCGAAGACCAGGGCGGCGGCATTGCCGAGCAAGACCTGCAACGGATCTTCGACCCCTTCACCCGCCTCGACGGCTCGCGCCCCGGTGACGGCGGTTTCGGCCTGGGCCTGAGCATTGCCCGCAATGCGGTGCAGCGCCAGGGCGGCAGCGTCTGGGCCGAGAATGGCGAACGCGGCTTGCGCCTGCACTTGCGGCTGGTGGCGGAGGATGTGCGGGGGCGCGATGATGCCTTCGCGAGCAGGCTCGCGCCCACAGAGGAAGTGGGGTGCTCGCGGGTTGCTTAAAGCGTCAGGATTCCCACAGAGAGAGAAGCACTGAACCGTGCTTATTCCCATTAGCCATAAGCATCACACTTTGCGTGATATGGCCTTCGCGGGTTTGCCGGTATGATGGGCGCCCCCGCAGTCTGGATTGCGAATACGCCATGACCTTGCAGTACCCAACCATCGCCGATTGCGTCGGCAACACTCCGCTGGTTCGTTTGCAGCGCCTGCCTGGCGCCACCAGCAACACCCTTTTGCTCAAGCTGGAAGGGAACAACCCGGCGGGTTCGGTCAAGGACCGTCCGGCGTTGTCGATGATTACCCGCGCCGAGTTGCGCGGGCAGATCAAGCCAGGTGACACGCTGATCGAAGCCACGTCGGGCAACACCGGCATCGCCCTGGCCATGGCTGCGGCGATCAAGGGTTACAAGATGATTTTGATCATGCCCGGCAACTCCAGCGCCGAGCGCAAAGCGGCGATGACCGCTTACGGAGCCGAGCTGATCCAGGTAACCCAGGAAGAAGGCATGGAAGGGGCCCGCGACCTGGCCCAACGCATGGAGGCCGAAGGCCGAGGCACGGTGCTCGATCAGTTCGCCAACGGTGACAATCCAGAAGCGCACTACACCAGCACCGGCCCGGAAATCTGGCGCCAGACCCAAGGCTCCATCACCCATTTTGTCAGCTCGATGGGCACCACCGGCACCATCATGGGTGTGTCGCGCTACTTGAAAGAGCAAAGCGACAGCGTGCAGATCGTCGGCCTGCAACCGATGGAAGGCTCGGCGATTCCGGGCATTCGTCGCTGGCCGCAGGAATACCTGCCGAAGATTTATCAGGCCGAGCGCGTTGACCGCATCGTCGACATGGCGCAAAGCGAAGCCGAGGACGTGACCCGTCGCCTGGCCCGCGAAGAAGGCATCTTCTGCGGCGTCTCCTCGGGCGGTGCGGTGGCGGCGATGTTGCGCTTGAGCAAAGAAGTGGAAAACGCGGTGATCGTCGCGATCATCTGCGACCGTGGCGACCGTTACTTGTCGACCGGTATTTTCGACGCGCCCAACTGATGGCCAAGCACGAGAGAGGCCTGCGCTTCCAGCCCACTGGCGGCAGCAAGGCCCCACAAGTCCCGACCGGCAAGAAGCAGCGCCTGACCATCGAGCGCCTGGCCAATGACGGTCGCGGTATCGCTTTTCTGGAAGGCCGCACCTGGTTCGTCCTCGGTGCCCTGGCCGGCGAAGAGATCGAAGCGCGGGTGCTGGGCGCCCACGGCAAAGTGGTCGAGGCCCGCACCGAGCGTGTGTTCAAGGCCAGCGAACTGCGACGCCCGGCGCCCTGTGTGCACTTCGGCCGCTGCGGCGGTTGCAGCGTGCAACATCTGCCTCACGACGAACAACTCGCCCTTAAACAGCGCATGCTCGCCGAGCAATTGTCGCGGGTAGCCGGCGTCGAACCGCAAGCGTGGGCCGCCCCTTTGAGCGGCCCCGAATTCGCCTACCGACGACGCGCCCGGGTGGCCGTGCGCTGGGACCAGAAGGCTAAAACCCTCGAAGTGGGTTTCCGCGCGGCGGGCAGTCAGGACATCGTTGGCATCAGCGAGTGTCCGGTTTTGGTACAGCCCTTGCAGCCGATCATGACCCGTTTGCCGGAGATGCTCCGGCGCCTGAGTAAACCGCAGGCGCTCGGCCACGTTGAATTGTTCAGCGGTTCGAAACTGGCAGTGTTGTTGCGGCACACGGCGCCGCTGTCTGAGGCGGACCTGACGGTTCTCAAGGAGTTTTGCGCGTTCCACGAAGCGCAGTTGTGGTTGCATGGCGACAGTGAGCCGCATCCGGTCGACGGCGATCTGTCTTTGGGCTATGACTTGGAGACGTGGAACCTGCATCTGGCTTACCGACCCGGGGATTTCATTCAGGTCAATGCCGGCGTCAACGAGGCGATGATCGCCCAGGCGCTGGACTGGCTGAAGCCGGCCGCCGATGAGCGTGTGCTGGACCTGTTCTGCGGCCTTGGCAACTTTGCCTTGCCGCTGGCGCAGCGAGTGCGCGAAGTGGTGGCGGTGGAAGGCGTGCAGGCGATGGTCGAGCGCGCGGCGGCGAATGCAGCTAGCAACAATCTGCATAACGCGAAGTTTTTTCAGGCCGATTTATCCCAGCCTTTGGCCGATGCCGAATGGGCAGTGGACGGCTTTTGTGCGGTACTCTTGGACCCACCCCGTGACGGTGCTTACGAGGTGGTGCGCAAGCTGGCGTCGCTGGGCGCCAAAAGGTTGGTTTACGTGTCATGCAACCCGGCCACGCTGGCGCGCGATACGGTCGAACTGATCAAGCAGGGCTACCGGTTAAAACGTGCCGGGATTCTCGATATGTTTCCTCAGACGGCACATGTCGAGGCCATGGCGTTATTTGAAGCGAGTTAGGATGACTCGTCTGGTCCGACTGGCCCGCCCGTGAATGTCCGCGCCTGCCCCGCGCGGCGTTTGTGGGCATCGAAGGTCAGCGATTTGACGCATTGAATCTGCGTCGTAGGGAAGGTAAAGCAAGATGGTACAGGTGAGAGCGCACCAGCCGATCAACACTGACGGCAGCATCAACCTCGAGGCATGGCTCGATCATGCGGTGAGCGTCGACCTGGCGCTGGACCGCGAAGCCTTGAAGGAGGCTTGCGAATTCGCGCGAGCGGCGGAGCAGCAAGCCAATGCGGCAAAGAATTTATGGTCCGAAGGCAACTCCAGCTTTCGCACCGGGCTTGAGATCGCCGAGATCCTCGCCGACCTGAAACTCGATCAGGATTCGCTGGTGGCGGCGGTGCTGTACCGCGGCGTGCGCGAAGGGCAGATCCAGTTGCCGGCGGTCAGCCAGCGCTTCGGCCCGGTGGTGGCCAAATTGATCGACGGCGTGCTGCGCATGGCGGCGATCAGTGCCAGCCTCAGCCCGCGTCAGTCGATGGTGCTGGGCACCCAGGGCCAGGTCGAGAATCTGCGCAAAATGCTGGTGGCCATGGTCGACGACGTGCGCGTCGCGCTGATCAAACTGGCCGAACGCACTTGTGCGATCCGTGCGGTTAAAACCGCCGACGACGAGAAGCGCAACCGCGTCGCTCGGGAAGTTTTCGACATCTACGCGCCACTCGCGCATCGCCTGGGCATCGGCCACATCAAGTGGGAACTGGAGGACTTATCCTTCCGTTACCTTGAGCCCGATCAGTACAAACAGATCGCCAAGTTGCTCCACGAGCGGCGGCTGGATCGCGAGCGCTTTATCGCCGACGTGATGAGCCAGCTCAAGAATGAACTGACCGCCACCGGGGTCGACGCGGACATCAGCGGCCGGGCCAAACACATCTATTCGATCTGGCGCAAAATGCAGCGCAAGGGTCTGGAGTTCAGCCAGATCTACGACGTGCGCGCGGTGCGGGTGCTGGTACCGGAAATGCGCGACTGCTACACCGCGCTGGGCATCGTCCACACCTTGTGGCGGCACATTCCGAAAGAGTTCGACGACTACATCGCCAATCCGAAAGAGAACGGCTACCGCTCGCTGCACACTGCGGTGATTGGGCCTGAAGGCAAAGTGCTGGAAGTGCAGATCCGCACCCATTCCATGCACGAGGAAGCCGAGCTCGGGGTGTGCGCGCACTGGCGCTATAAAGGCACTGACGTCAAATCCGGCTCCAATCATTACGAAGAGAAAATCTCCTGGCTGCGGCAAGTGCTGGAATGGCACGAAGAGCTGGGAGATATCGGTGGCCTGGCGGAACAATTGCGGGTCGATATCGAACCGGACCGTGTCTACATCTTCACCCCCGACGGCCACGCCATCGACTTGCCGAAAGGGGCGACGCCGCTGGACTTTGCCTACCGCGTGCACACTGAGATCGGCCATAACTGCCGAGGCGCGAAGATCAACGGGCGGATCGTGCCGCTCAACTACAGCCTGCAGACCGGTGAGCAGGTCGAGATCATCACCAGCAAGCACGGCACGCCGAGCCGCGACTGGCTGAACTCGAACCTGGGCTACGTGACCACTTCGCGGGCGCGGGCGAAGATTGTCCATTGGTTCAAATTGCAGGCCCGTGACCAGAACGTCGCGGCCGGTAAAACCTTGCTGGAACGCGAGCTGATTCGCCTCGGCCTGCCAGCGGTGGATTTCGAGAAGCTCGCCGAAAAAGCCAACATGAAAACCGCCGAGGACATGTTCGCCGCCCTCGGTGCCGGCGACTTGCGCCTGGCGCAACTGGTCAATCTGGCGCAGCAGCTGGTGGAGCCGGAGCGCGGCAACGAACAACTGGAACTGATCCCGCGCAAGGCGACCGGTTACAAACCGGGCAAGCGTGGCGACATTCAAATCCAGGGCGTCGGCAACCTGATGACGCAGATGGCCGGTTGCTGCCAGCCGTTGCCAGGTGACGCGATCGTCGGCTACATCACCCAGGGGCGCGGAGTGAGCATTCACCGCCAGGACTGCGCTTCGGTGCTGCAACTGGGCGGGCGCGAGCCGGAACGGATTATCCAGGTCAGTTGGGGCCCGGTGCCGGTGCTGACCTACCCGGTGGACATCATCATCCGCGCCTACGACCGTTCCGGGTTGCTGCGCGACGTGTCGCAGGTGCTGCTCAACGAGCGGATCAACGTGCTGGCGGTCAACACCCGTTCGAACAAGGAAGACAACACCGCGCTGATGTCCCTGACCATCGAGATCCCGGGGCTGGATGCGCTGGGGCGGTTGCTGGGGCGGATTTCGCAGTTGCCGAACATCATCGAGACGCGGCGTAATCGTACGCCTGGATGATGGCCGCCGATTTAATGTGCTTCTTGCAGAGTCCTGTCAATGTATTCACTTGAAGACCTGTTGCACCTGATGAACCGCCTGCGCGATCCGCAGTTTGGTTGCCCGTGGGACATCAAGCAAACCTACGCCAGCATCGTCCCGCATACCCTGGAAGAAGCCTATGAAGTCGCCGATGCCATCGAGCGCGGTGATTTCGCGCACTTGCAGGGCGAGTTGGGCGATCTGTTGTTTCAGGTGGTGTATTACAGCCAGTTGGCGCGGGAGGAAGGGCGGTTCGAGTTTGCCGGCGTGGTCGACGGCATCACCCGCAAACTGATTCGCCGGCATCCGCATGTGTTCCCCACTGGCGACCTGTATGCGCCGCTGGATGTGCCGCGGCTGAGTGAAGAACAGGTCAAGCAGCGCTGGGAAGCCATCAAGGCCGAGGAGCGCGCTGAACAGTCGGCGGCGCCGGAGCAGTTGTCGCTGCTCGATGATGTGCCCGCCGCACTGCCGGCCCTGTCGCGCTCGGCGAAACTGCAGAAGCGCGCCGCGCAGGTCGGCTTCGACTGGCCGGATGCGTTGCCGGTGCTGGACAAGGTCCGCGAAGAACTCGACGAAGTGCTCGAAGCCATGGCTGAAAACGACCCGGAGGCGGTGGCTGCCGAGATTGGCGACCTGCTGTTTTCCGTGGTTAACCTGGCGCGGCATCTGAAGGTCGATTCGGAAACCGCGCTGCGCGGCGCCAACGTTAAATTTGAACGACGCTTCCGTTTTATCGAACAGGCATTGCGCGACACCCGCCGTCCCATGGAAGATTGCACCCTCGAAGAGTTGGACGCCTTGTGGGGCGAAGCCAAACGCCAGGAAAAGAATTTGCCCAGCTGCGGCTGAGCCGTTGCCCAAGTGAGAAAGCACCATGAGCATTTCCCTTCGCGACCAGTTACTCAAAGCAGGGCTGGTCAACCAGAAGCAGGCCAAACAGGTCGGCAAAGACAAGCAGAAGCAGCAGCGCCTGGCGCATAAAGGCCAGATCGAACTGGATGATTCACAGCAGCGTGCGGCCCAGGAAGCCAAGGCCGAGAAGATCAAGCGCGACCAGGAGCTGAATCGCCAGCAGCAAGAGAAAGCCGAGGCCAAAGCCCGTGCGGCGCAGATCAAGCAGTTGATCGAAGTGTCGCGCTTGCCGAAATTGACCACCGAGGATTACTACAACTTCGTCGACGACAAGAAGGTCAAGCGCCTGTCGGTCAATACGTTGATGCGTAACAAGCTCAGCAGTGGCTCGCTGGCGATCGTCCATCACGCCGGCGGCTACGAAGTGATTCCCCGTGAGGCGGCGCTGAAGATCCAGGAACGCGACCCGCAGCGCATCGTCCAGCTCAACGTGCAGACCGAAGAAGTCAGCGCTGAGGACGATCCGTACGCCGCTTACCAGATCCCTGATGATCTGATGTGGTGAGGCGCTGAAAACGACAAACCCCGCCAAGTGCGGGGTTTGTTTTTACAAGTCTGTGGTTACGCATGTGTTCCTTCAGGATTGCCTTTTCTGTTCCAGGGTTTCCAGTTCCGCCTTGTAGTTGTGAGCATCGGTTTCAGAATGAAACATGCCCACTAACAGGTCTTGCTGATGCACATCCCAGATGCGAATGCCGGCGGCTACCACTTCGTGGGATTTGTGCGAATCGTCGCGTTCAGTCACTTTTACAGTCATTGGCTAACTCCACTGTTCAGTTGATCTGCACACGTAGGTTAGATGCTGCGGGCGTGTGCAGGACTCTGTTATAGAGTTAGTTAGCTGGCTAGGTAAATCGCTGAATTTGGAAACGGATTTTTACCGATTTGGACAAAATGCTGCAGCCCTTGTAAACCGCGGCATTCGGCCGCAGGGGCTGAAGTTGCATGACAAAGGTTTCATATTGGGCGGGCATTTGCGGGGCGGTTGAGGCCTCTTCGCGAGCAGGCTCGCTCCTACCATGAAATACATTTCCCGTGGGAGCGAGCCTGCTCGCGAAATCGATGTCACTCACGCCACCTGCCAACAGCCATAAAAAAGCCCCGCAGTCAGCGAGGCTCTTCATGATCAAAGCGACTTAGCTGCCTTTCACAGCCTTGCCGTTGACCGTACCGTCCTGGAGCATGATGTTGTACTCCTTGCCGTCGGTTTCCATTTGCTGAAGGCGAACCAGCAAGTAGTCCCAATCCTTGGCGAACCACAGCACGGTGATGCGCTTGCTTTGGGTCGGGTCGCGCACGCGCTCGACCTTGATCGCGTCAATCTGGCCAGCCTTGGTGTCGACTTTTTCCGAACCCAGCACGCGGAAGTCGTAGGTATCGACTTCGCCATCATCGACTACCTGATAGCTCATGCTTTTCTTGCCGGCGGCCACGTCATGTTGCAGCGCCAGTTGGTAGGTGGATTTGTCGACCATGCCACGGTTCAGCGGGATCTTCACCGCGTCGCCGCGATCAGTGCCGGTGACGAATTTGCTGTTCCAGTCGAAATCCAGGTCGGCTTTCTTGGCTTTACCCAGACCGCCACGCTCGAAGTGATAGGACTGCGGGAGCAAGGTCTCTTTGTCGACGGTCAGGGTGCTTTCTTCAGACAGGCTGGCGATCATCATCGAGGCCTTGAAGCTCAGCTTCCAGACACCATTGGCTTCCTTGGTCAAACTGCGCTCGGCGGTGCCGCTCATGGGCAGCTGTTTCCAGTCGGCGGTGTAGCTGGCGGAGAACGGTTGAAGGTCTGCAGCCTGTGCCAGAGGCAGGGCCAACAGAGCGCAAGCGAAGAGCAGGGCGCGACGCATAAAATCTCCTAGATACGAATCAAGTGGCCGCTGGCCGCGAGTAACTGCCCGTCCAGTAAAGCACCCTGGTCATTGAGTGTCAGCCGACCTTCGGCGAACCACTGTACGGCCATCGGGTAGATCCGGTGTTCCTGGGCATGGACCCGCTGCGCCAGACTGTGCGGCGTGTCGTGCAACTCTACCGGTATTACTGCCTGTACGACCAGAGGTCCGCCATCGAGTTCCTCGGTGACAAAGTGCACAGAGCAGCCGTGCTCGGCGTCCCCGGCCTCCAGCGCGCGTTGATGAGTGTGTAACCCTTTGTATTTTGGCAGCAGCGACGGGTGGATATTCAGCAGTCGGCCCTGGTAGTGGCGCACGAAGTCAGCGCTGAGGATGCGCATGAAACCGGCCAGGACCACCAGTTGCGGATCGAAGGCATCGATCAGTTCGACCAGCGCGGCGTCGAAGGCTTCGCGGCCATCGTATGCCTGGTGATCGAGGGAGCGCGTGGCGATACCCGCGTCCCGGGCGCGCTGCAAGCCGTAGGCGTCAGCGCGGTTGGAAATCACCGCAGCGATGCGCACCGGGCTATCGCCGGTGCTCACGCTGTCGATCAGGGCCTGCAAATTGCTGCCGGTGCCGGACAACAGCACCACGACATTACAGGTAGCAGACATCAATGTGCCTTAAGGTTCTTCAGCTCAACCTGGGCAGCGCCTTCAGCGGCGGTGGCGATCTGGCCGATCACCCAAGGCTGCTCGCCGGCTTCGCGCAGTACGTTCAGCGCGGTCTCAACGTGCTCTTGCGCCACGCAGATGACCATGCCAACGCCGCAGTTCAGCACGCGGTGCATTTCGTTTTCGTCGACGTTGCCTTTTTCCTGCAGCCAGTCGAACACCGCCGGGCGGGTCCAGCTTGCTACGTCGACCACGGCTTGCGCGCCTTTAGGCAACACGCGCGGGATGTTGTCCAGCAGGCCGCCGCCGGTGATGTGGGCCATGGCCTTGACCGCGCCGGTGTCCTTGATCAGCTTGAGCAACGGCTTGACGTAGATGCGGGTCGGCGCCATCAGCAGGTCGGTCAATGGCTTGCCGTCGAGCTGGATGTTCTCAATGTCGGCACCGGACACTTCGATGATCTTGCGGATCAGCGAGTAGCCGTTGGAGTGCGGACCGGACGATGGCAGGGCGAGCAGGGCATCGCCAGCCGCGACTTTGGAACCGTCGATGATTTCCGATTTTTCCACGACGCCGACGCAGAAGCCGGCCAGGTCGTAGTCTTCGCCTTCGTACATGCCCGGCATTTCAGCGGTTTCGCCGCCGACCAGGGAGCAACCGGACAGTTCGCAGCCAGCGCCGATGCCAGTGACCACTTGGGTCGCGGTTTCAACGTTGAGCTTGCCGGTGGCGTAGTAGTCCAGGAAGAACAGCGGCTCGGCGCCGCACACCACCAGGTCGTTGACGCACATGGCCACCAGGTCGATGCCGATGCTGTCATGCTTGTTCAGGTTCAAGGCCAGGCGCAGCTTGGTGCCCACGCCGTCGGTGCCGGAGACCAGCACTGGCTGTTTGTAGCCGGCCGGGATTTCGCAGAGGGCGCCGAAACCGCCCAGGCCGCCCATGACTTCCGGGCGCGCAGTGCGCTTGGCGACGCTCTTGATGCGTTCGACCAATGCTTCACCGGCGTCGATGTCTACACCGGCGTCCTTGTAGCTCAGGGAGGGTTGCTTGCTCATGATCCAGGCCTTTAGGGGGGATTCAGGGGTAACGACCGAATTCAACGGGGCCGCTGAAACAGACGTGGGCGGTGGCCGTACGCGATTTTCAGGGCGCCCGGCTGTTGCCGGTCTGCGAAGGCGCGCGATTTTATCAGGCTTGAGGGGCAGCGGCCATCCTCGGGCCGACGGGCAGGGCCATATCCTGCAAAAAAACACGGATCGAGGACAGCGCGCGGCGGTGACTGGCAGTAGTCTGCCTGTATCAGCCAAGGCCGTTAACCGGCTATGGTTAAGGCAGCGCGAAAACTTCCACTGGCCCTGTGAATGAATTGCCCGGGCCTGTGGTCACAGCATGCTCAAGTGTCTTCACGCGGTCGGTCCAGCCGCTTTGCCGTCAGGAATCCTCCATGCGTCTGTGTACATTCTTGTTTGTGGGCTGTTTATCCCTGGTCAGCCTGGCGAGTCATGCCGAATCCCTCAAAGGCCTCTATCAAGTGCGGCAGCCGGTCACCAGCCAGGCGCCAGCGGAACGGGATGAAGCCACTCAGCGTGCCCTCGACACGTTGGTGCTACGCCTGACTGGCGACCCGAAGGCACCGCAGCATCCTGGCCTGGCGGCGCTGCGCAAGGATCCGCAGCAAATCATCAGCCAGTACGGCTACGACGCCGGCCCGCCGGAAACCCTCAATGTCGATTTCGATCCGGCGACCACCGACCGCGTGTTGCGCCAGGCCGGTTTGTCGCTGTGGGGCAGCAATCGGCCGTCGATTCTTGGCTGGTGGTTGAACGAATCCACCGAAGGCTCGAGCCTGGTGGGTGATGGCCAGGCCTCCGCCGCACCGTTGCGGCGTGCCGCGCAACACCGTGGCTTGCCGTTGCGTTTGCCGCTGGCTGATCTTAATGAGCAGATTGTCGCTACCGCGCCGAATCTCGAAAGCAGTGACCCGGCGCCGTTGCGCGGTGCCTCCGAGCGCTACAACGCCGACGCCTTGCTGGCGGTGCATGCCCGTGAAGAAGGCGGGCAATGGCAGGCCAAGTGGCAATTGTGGCTGGGCACGCAAAAAGAGGCCGGCAGTGTGCAGGGCGCTGACCCGGCGGCCCTGGCGGACGGTGTGATGCTGGCGATCACCGAACGCCTGGCGCCGCGCTTCGTGACCAAGGCCGGTGTGGCGTCCGAACAACTGCTGCAAGTGCAGGGCATGAATCTGGAGCGTTACGCGGCCCTGGGTCGTCTGCTCGAACCGTTTGCCGCGCGTCTGCAGCGGGTCGACGGCGACAGCATCGTTTATCGGGTCAACGGCAGCCTCGAACAATTGAAGGCGCAGTTGGCCCTCGGGCA
The DNA here is from genome assembly GCF_031583775.1 of Pseudomonas rhizozeae. NCBI lineage: Bacteria > Pseudomonadati > Pseudomonadota > Gammaproteobacteria > Pseudomonadales > Pseudomonadaceae > Pseudomonas > Pseudomonas rhizozeae. Next base: position 45,259 of record NZ_JAVLSB010000041.1, on the reverse strand, counting down.
TTTGCAGGAAGTGCCAGCGGGCGAAGCGTTGCCCGAGCCGGCGCCGGTCCAGCCAGTGGCTGACGGTTCCGCTCCGGCCGTGGCGCCCGTCGCACCGCCAGTGCCGCAACTGCGGTTTCGCTGGTAAGTCTTTCTATATAGCTTTCTATTAATAACAGCAGGGAGTGGTACATGGCCGATACGCGGCGTTGGTTCTGGCTTGGTGGGTTGGTCCTGCTTTGCGCGTTCATTTATTTGCTGCATCCGATCCTCACGCCATTCCTGGTGGCGCTGTTGCTGGCCTATCTGTTCGATCCGCTGGTCGACCGTCTGGAAAAGCTCGGGTTGTCGCGAACCTGGGGCGTGATCGCGGTGTTCGCGCTGTTCACCTTGATCGTCACGGTGTTGCTGCTGGTATTGGTGCCGATGCTGGCCAAGCAGTTAGTGCGGCTATATGAGCTGGCGCCGCAAATGCTCGACTGGTTGCAGCACACGGCGATGCCGTGGGCGCAGTCGAAGCTGGGGTTGGCGGACGGGTTCTGGAAGTTCGACAAGGTCAAAGCTGCCATCAGCGAGCACATGGGCCAGACCACCGACATCGTCGGCGTGGTCCTGAGCCAAGCCACGGCCTCGGGCTTGGCGCTGATCGGCTGGATCGCCAATCTGGTGCTGATCCCGGTGGTGAGCTTCTACCTGCTGCGGGACTGGGACCTGATGATGGCCAAGATCCGCAATCTGCTGCCCCGTGATCGCGAGGAGCGCGTGGTGTCCCTGGCGGGTGAATGTCATGAAGTGCTGGGCGCCTTCGTTCGCGGGCAATTGCTGGTGATGGTCGCGTTGGGTGTGATTTACGCCGCCGGGTTGATGCTGCTCGGCCTGGAGTTGGGCCTGTTGATCGGCATGATCGCCGGGCTAGCCGCCATCGTGCCGTATATGGGCTTCGTCATCGGCATTGGCGCCGCGCTGATCGCCGGGTTGTTCCAGTTCGGTGGCGACCTGTACCCGATGATCGGGATCGTCGCGGTGTTCATGGTCGGTCAGGCACTCGAAGGCATGGTGCTGACGCCATTGCTGGTCGGCGACCGGATCGGCCTGCACCCGGTGGCGGTGATTTTCGCGATCCTGGCCGGCGGCGAGCTGTTCGGGTTTACCGGCATTCTGCTGGCGTTGCCGGTGGCGGCGGTGATCATGGTGCTGGTGCGTCACGTACGTGATTTGTATAAGGATTCGGACATGTACAGCGGTGTCGAGGACCCTGATTTGTAGCGGTCCGAGGCGCATGAAAAAGGGCGAGCCGATGGATTGTCGGACTCGCCCTTTGTGCACCTGCGCCTGTCACAAGCGGCGCCATAGAAACTGACGCCAATCCAGGGCACCCACGCAAACCTTTGATTTTGCTTGTGGACCGGCGCATTGTGCGGTCCGGCTCACGGGTATAAACTTCGCAAACTTTACACAGAGGCCACTAATGGTTCCTTCGGAACCGTTCAGTCAGCATGAAACCGATTCAGCTGCCCCTAGGTGTGCGTCTGCGTGATGACGCTACCTTTATCAATTACTACCCAGGCGCCAATGCCGCTGCACTCGGCTATGTCGAGCGGCTTTGCGAAGCCGACGCCGGCTGGACGGAAAGTCTGATCTACCTGTGGGGCAAGGACGGGGTAGGGCGCACGCATTTGCTGCAGGCGGCGTGCCTGCGCTTCGAGCAATTGGGTGAGCCGGCGGTGTATCTGCCGCTCGCGGAGCTGCTGGACCGTGGCATCGAAATCCTCGACAACCTCGAACAGTACGAACTGGTCTGCCTCGACGACTTGCAAGCGGTCGCCGGTCGGGCGGATTGGGAGGAGGCACTGTTCCACTTGTTCAATCGCCTGCGTGACAGCGGTCGGCGCCTGCTGATCGCCGCATCCACCTCGCCTCGGGAGTTGCCGGTGAAGCTGGCGGACCTCAAGTCGCGCCTGACCCTGGCCCTGATCTTCCAGATGCGTCCCTTGTCCGATGAAGACAAATTGCGTGCGCTGCAACTGCGCGCGTCGCGTCGCGGTCTGCATTTGACCGATGAGGTCGGGCACTTTATCTTGACCCGCGGTACCCGCAGCATGAGCGCGTTGTTCGAATTGCTTGAGCGTCTCGACCAGGCCTCGCTCCAGGCTCAGCGCAAGCTGACCATCCCCTTCCTGAAAGAAACCCTCGGCTGGTAAAGCGAAAAAATAGTGGCTTACAGCCACCTTTTGTCGGATTTCAGGCGCCAGAAAACCCGCGAGCCACAAGGGCTACAGCGGTTTCGCCCAGTGAAATCGAGGCTAAGCGCTTAGATGTTAACGAGAAACCAACAAGTCACATAAAGTTCGATTGAATTTGCAAATGAAGTCGATAGCGGGCATAGTCTCGGCTTCTTTACAACTTCAGCCACGGTCGTGCCCATGCTAAATCGCTTCGCACCCCTCGTGCCTCTCGCACTGGTTACCCTGTTGTTTGGTTGCGCCGCTCACTCTCCAGTGTCCGAGCACGTGCAAAACCCGCAGGTGAAAAATTCCGTTACTGCCCAATCTTCGGTCCGTTACCAGGACGCTCTTTTCCTCGAAGAGAAGTCCACCGAAAAAGAACTCGCGGACTTCGCCGGCGGCAAGTCTTATCAGCTCCCGGTTCTGGCCGATAGCATTCTCGAACGCGGCATGTCCCTGATCGGTACCCGTTACCGTTTCGGTGGCACCTCTGAAGCTGGTTTCGATTGCAGTGGCTTCATCGGTTATCTGTTCCGCGAAGAAGCCGGCATGAACCTGCCGCGCTCCACCCGCGAAATGATCAACGTTGATGCACCGCTGGTGTCCCGTAGCAAGCTGGAGCCGGGCGACCTGCTGTTCTTCGCCACCAACGGCCGTCGCGGTCGCGTCAGTCACGCCGGGATCTATCTGGGCGACAATCAATTTATCCATTCCAGCAGCAGCAAAAGCGGCGGCGTGCGAATCGATAGCCTGGGCGACAGTTACTGGAGCAAAACCTTCATCGAAGCCAAGCGCGCACTCGCTATGGCTCCGACGGTGGTCACCGCCAGCAACAAGTAAACGCACCACTTGTAGGGCGAAGTTAAAGTCTTACTTGAAGTTTGCGCCGTAAGGGCTAGAATCCTGATCTATAGTTGATGGCAAACCGCCTGCGTCCGACGCAGGCGGTTTTGTTTTCTCCGGCTCACGGCAGAGAAGGCCGTATCCAGATCAGGGTTGTTCTGCATATGTCGACTACCGCTCGCCTCACGCTCATCCTGTTCGCAGCGCTGCTCAGTGCCTGTGCCAGTCGTACTCCGCCGCCGCCTGCCCCAGTCGTTCGCGCCCCCATCGTCTTCGGGCCGGCCCAATCGTTCTCGCCTGCCGCTGAAGATGTGCTGTTCCGCGCCTTGGGCCTGGTGGGCACGCCCTATCGCTGGGGCGGCAACACGCCGGACTCAGGGTTCGATTGCAGCGGCCTGATCGGCTACGTTTACCGTGATGCCGCAGGCATCAGCCTGCCGCGTTCGACCCGCGAGATGATCAGCATGCGCGCCCAGAACGTCGGCAAGGAAGGCCTGCAAACCGGCGACCTGATTTTCTTCGCCACCAATGGCGGCTCGCAAGTCAGCCACGCCGGCATCTACGTTGGCGAAGGGCGCTTCGTCCATGCGCCCGCCACTGGCGGCACGGTGAAGCTCGACAGCCTGTCCAAAGCTTATTGGCAGAAAGCCTACCTCAGCGCCAAGCGCGTGTTGCAGCCTGAGCACCTGGCGCATAACCCCTAGCGGTCCGCGCCATAGAAAAAACCCTGTGGGAGTCGCCTCTCACAGGGTTTTTTTATTTCGTGGCCGACACTCGCCAGATCTTGTTGCCCACATCATCCGCCACCAGCAAATCACCCTGCTGATCGATGATCACGCCAACCGGGCGACCCATGGCTTTCTCATCCTCGTTGAGGAAACCGGTCAGCACGTCCAGCGGCTGGCCGTTCGGCTTGCCAGCGGCGAAAGGCACGAATATCACCTTGTAGCCGCTGTGCGGTTTGCGGTTCCACGAGCCGTGCTGGCCAATGAACGCACCCTCGGTGAACGGCGCCGGCAGCGTGCTGCCTTCGGCGAAAGTCAGGCCCAATGACGCGGTGTGCGGGCCGACCGCGTAATCCGGGGCGATAGCCTTGGCGACTAGGTTCGGGTCTTGCGGCGTAACGCGCACGTCGACGTGTTGGCCGTAATAGCTGTAGGGCCAGCCATAGAAGCCGCCGTCCTTGACCGAGGTAATGTAATCCGGCACCAGGTCGCTGCCGATTTCGTCGCGCTCGTTGACTGCGGTCCACAGCGCGCCGCTTTGCGGTTCCCAGCTCATGCCATTGGGATTGCGCAGGCCGGAGGCGAAGATCCGGTGCTGGCCACTGGCGCGATCGACTTCCCAGATCGCCGCACGCCCGGTTTCCGCTTCGAAGCCGTTTTCCGCAACGTTGCTGTTCGAACCGACGGTCACGTACAGCTTGCTGCCGTCCTTGCTGGCGATGACGTTTTTGGTCCAGTGGTGATTCAACGGGCCGCCCGGCAAGTCGACAACTTTGGTCGCTGGCGCGCTGATCGAGGTATCGCCGTCCTTGTAGGGGAAGCGGATCAATTTGTCCGAGTCGGCCACGTACAGATCGTTGCCGACCAGGGTCATGCCGAACGGCGAGTTGAGGTTTTGCAGGAACACCGTGCGGGTTTCCGCCACGCCGTCGTGGTTGCTGTCGCGCAGCAGGGTGATGCGGTTCGCGCTCGGCACGCCGGCGCCGGCGCGGCCCATGACTTTTTCCATGACCCAGCCACGAATGCCTTTGCTGTCATCGGGTTTCGGCGGCGCGTTGGTTTCAGCGACCAATACGTCGCCGTTCGGCAGCTTGTACAGCCAGCGCGGATGATCCAGGCCTTTGGCGAAGGCGCCTACTTGCAGGCCCTGGGCCGCAACCGGTTTGCCGCCGTCCGGCCAGCCGATTGCCGGGGCGATGTTAACGGTGGGAATCAGGGTTTTGTTCGGTTCCGGCAACTTGGGCGAAGCCCCGGTGCCATCCGACACTTGCAGTGTGGAGGACTCGCCGCAGGCGACCAGGCCGGCGGCGAGCGCAATGACGACAACGAATTGAGGCTTGAACATGCGGGCATCCCTTTGAGTGCACTGTGTAGTGGTAGAGACACTCGGCGCCGCGATGGTTCAACCTCAGCCGCGCGCTTCCTTGAACAGCATCGCAATTCCGGGGTGATAGTTGCCCGATTCGTTACGCAACTTGCGATATGCATAAGGGAAGTACCAGGCGACGGCACAGGTGTGCTCCTTCTGCAGGTCGTCGACCATGTCCTGCAATTCTTCCGGCGTCGCGCTTTGCTGGGCTTTTTGCGGGGAGACAAACAGGCAGCCGAGTTTCAGGTCGCTGGCGTAGCTGATGCGTTTGGCGTCGCTGGTGATGTCTTGCAAGGCTTGGGTCAGGTTGAGGTTGTTGACCTTCGGCCAGCGCTGGGTGGTTTGCAGGTAAGCGCGCTGTTCGGCGCCGGCAATCATCAGATCGGCGCGGGCGTTGCGTTCGCCTTCTTCGAGTTGCTTGCGGGTGCTGGTGTGTTGCAGCGTGACCATCTCTGCCATCCAGGCCGCCGCCGACAGCAGGCCGAGGTTGGCTTGTTCGTCAAACCAATATGGCGAGTCGTTATCGCCGCGCACAGCGTTGTAGCGGTCGATGCAGTCGAACCAGCGCTCCAGCACCGGGCGCAGGAATTCCAGCTTCGGATTGCTGATGATCATGCCTTGCATGGGGCTCACCCTTCTTTGTGTGATGTTAAATTTATGGCGCTTTGATATCACTGTGACAAGCGTCGCACAAGATTGACGTCAGATATTTGAGCGGCGGCGGATAAACGGCGACGGCGGTCCTGCTTTCATTGACGCTCCACCCCCAACCCTCTAACCTTCGCGGCTTGTTTCAGGTGCTCTGTGGCCACGGTCGACAGGGTGAAACAGGGAAACCGGTGAGTGCTGCTTCTATTGCTGAAACCACGATCCCGGTGCTGCCCCCGCAACGGTAAATGAGTGAAAGCTGCGCCAGCCCTTTAACCAGGGCCAGCCACTGTGCCAATCCGGCATGGGAAGGCGCGCAGCCCGGCCTGCGCCGCTCATGAGCCCGGAGACCGGCCTGATCCATCCAGCGGCATCACGGTGGGCGATGCCAGGCTTTTTGCCGTCTATTCCTGTGCCCGCCCGCCGTGACCCCGCCTCAACGGAGAGCTGCCCCATGACTGATTCCCCCGAACGTGACGAACGCCACCTGGCACGCATGCTGCGCAAAAAAGCCGTGATCGATGAACGCATCGCCAATTCCCCCAACGAATGCGGTTTGCTGCTAGTGCTCAGCGGCAACGGTAAAGGCAAGAGCAGCTCGGCGTTCGGCATGCTCGCGCGGTCCATGGGCCACGGCATGCAGTGCGGCGTGGTGCAGTTCATCAAGGGCCGCAACAGCACCGGCGAAGAATTGTTCTTCCGGCGATTTCCCGAACAAGTACGTTTTCATGTGATGGGCGAGGGCTTCACCTGGGAAACCCAGGACCGCCAGCGCGACATCGCCGCCGCCGAAGCCGCGTGGGCAGTGTCCCGCGAATTGCTGCGCGACCCGTCGATCGGCTTGGTAGTGCTGGATGAACTGAACATCGCCCTCAAGCACGGCTACCTCGATCTCGATCAGGTGCTCAGTGATTTGCAGGCCCGCCCGCCGATGCAGCACGTGGTGGTAACGGGGCGCGGCGCCAAACCGGAAATGATCGAACTGGCCGACACCGTGACCGAAATGGGCATGATCAAGCACGCCTTCCAGGCCGGGATCAAAGCGCAGAAAGGCGTCGAACTTTGACTCAGCCACGTCATTGCCCGGCGGTACTGATCGCCGCGCCGGCCTCCGGTCAGGGCAAAACCACCGTCACCGCCGCGCTGGCCCGTTTGCATCGCAATCAGGGGCGCAAGGTGCGCGTGTTCAAATGCGGCCCGGACTTCCTCGACCCGATGATCCTCGAGCGCGCCAGCGGTGCGCCGGTCTATCAATTGGACATGTGGATGGTCGGCGAGCAGGAAAGCCGTCGTCTGTTGTGGGAGGCTGCCGCCGAGGCCGACCTGATTCTGATCGAAGGCGTGATGGGCCTGTTCGACGGCACGCCGTCCAGTGCCGACCTGGCGCGCCACTTTGGCGTGCCGGTGCTCGCGGTGATCGACGGCACCGCCATGGCCCAAACCTTCGGCGCATTGGCCTTGGGCCTGGCGCGCTACCAGCCAGACCTGCCGTTCGCCGGTGTGCTGGCCAACCGGGTCGGGACCTTGCGCCACGCGCAATTGCTTGAAGGCAGCCTCACCGAAGGCCTGCGCTGGTACGGCGCGCTCTCGCGGGAAACCGGCATCGAGTTGCCCAGCCGCCATTTGGGCCTGGTCCAGGCCAGCGAACTGAACGACCTCGACCTGCGTCTCGACGCCGCCGCCGAAGCCTTGGCCGGCAGCTGCGAGGTAGCGCTGCCACCAGCAGTCGAATTCGCCGCACCGACATTGATCGACGCCGAGCCTTTGCTGGCTGGGGTGCGGATCGCCGTGGCCCACGACGAAGCGTTCGCCTTCACTTACGGCGCCAGCCTCGATCTGTTGCGCGCGATGGGCGCCGAGTTGAGTTTCTTCTCGCCGATTCGTGACTGCGAGTTGCCGCCGGCGGACAGCCTTTACCTGCCCGGTGGCTACCCGGAATTGCACCATGTGGCGCTGTCGCAAAACACCGCGATGCTCGACGCAATCCGCGCTCACCATGCTGCCGGCAAACCCTTGCTCGCCGAGTGCGGCGGCATGCTGTACCTACTCGATTCGCTGACCGATGTCGAAGGCACCCGCGCCGAATTGGTGGGGCTGCTGGAGGGCGATGCGGTGATGCAAAAGCGCCTCGCCGCACTGGCGCTGCAAGCGGTTGAACTGCCGGAAGGCACCTTGCGCGGGCACACCTACCATCACTCGTTGACCACCACCGAGTGGCAGCCAATCGCGCGCGGCCTCAGCCCCAACGGCGGACGCGGCAATGAAGCGGTGTACCGCGATGGGCGCATGACCGCTTCGTATGTGCACTTCTACTTCCCGTCGAACCCCTCAGCCATCGCCGCACTGTTCGCGCCTGACTCAATCCCTGTGGGAGCTGGCTTGCCAGCGATAGGGCCATGACCGACAACGCATTTACCGAAGCCGAGCGCGCGGCGGTCTATAAAGCCATCGCCGAACGCCGCGACATGCGCCATTTCAGCGGCGGCACGGTCGCGCCGCAAATACTGCAGCGCCTGCTCGAAGCCGCGCATCAGGCCCCAAGTGTCGGCCTGATGCAGCCGTGGCGCTTTATCCGCATCAGCGATCGTGGCCTGCGCGGGCAGATCCGCAACCTGGTGGAAGAAGAACGGATACGCACCGCCGAAGCCCTCGGCGAGCGCACCGATGAATTCATGAAGCTTAAAGTCGAAGGCATCAACGATTGCGCCGAAGTATGGGTGGCGGCGTTGATGGACGATCGCGAGCGGCATATTTTCGGCCGCCGCACCTTGCCGGAAATGGACATGGCGTCGCTGTCCTGCGCGATCCAGAACCTGTGGCTGGCGGCGCGCGTCGAAGGCCTGGGCATGGGCTGGGTGTCGCTGTTCGAACCCCAGGCCCTGGCCGATCTCCTGCAATTGCCGCCGGGTGCCAAGCCGCTGGCGGTGTTGTGCCTGGGCCCGGTCGAGGCGTTCTATCCGGCGCCCATGCTGGTGCTCGAAGGCTGGGCGCAAGAGCGCCCGTTGGCCGAGTTGCTGTATGAGAATTATTGGGGAGTCAAAGCATGAGTGTGGCGTTGCTGAGCGTCGCTGCGGTGGCGCTGGATGCGCTGCTCGGTGAACCAAAACGCTGGCATCCGCTGGTTGCGTTTGGTCGATTTGCCGAGCGCGTCGAGCAACGTCTGAACGCCGCCGGGCGCGGCTGGCGCAGCCATGGCGTCACCGCGTGGGTGATCGTGGTGTTGCCGCTGACCCTGCTGGCCACGGCATTGTCCTGGGCGCCTTATGTCGGTTGGCTGGTGGAGATTCTGGCGCTGTATTGCGCCCTCGGCCTGCGCAGTCTCGGCGAGCATGTCTCGCCAGTGGCCCAGGCCTTGCGCAGTGGTGATCTGGAAGAGGCGCGCAAGCGTGTCGGTTACCTGGTCAGCCGCCAGACCAGTGAACTGGACGAGACCGAAGTGGCGCGCGCCGCCACCGAATCGGTGCTGGAGAACGGCAGCGATGCGGTGTTCGCCGCGCTGTTCTGGTTCGTGGTGGCCGGCGCGCCCGGCGTAGTGCTCTATCGCTTGAGCAATACCCTGGATGCGATGTGGGGTTATCGCAATGAACGCTTCGAACGTTTCGGCTGGGCGGCGGCGAAAATCGACGACGTCCTCAACTACATTCCGGCGCGGCTTGTCGCGTTGACCTACGCACTATTGGGAAAAACCCGACTGGCGTTTAAATGCTGGCGCACGCAAGGCTCGACCTGGGACAGCCCCAACGCCGGCCCGGTGATGGCCGCTGGCGCGGGTGCATTGGGCGTCGAGTTAGGCGGAGCGGCGATTTATCACGGCGAGTTGCACGTGCGTCCGCAACTGGGCGAGGGCGTGCCGGCGGACGCCGATGCCATCGACCGTGGCTGGCAATTGGTCCAGCGCGGGGTATGGTTATGGCTGCTGATTCTTTGCCTGGGGGCTGAGTTCTATGCTTGAGCACGGTGGTCGGCTGCGTAAAGCGGCGTCGCAATACGGGATTGCCGAAGCCGATTGGCTGGACCTCTCCAGTGGCCTCGCGCCCTGGCCCTTCCCGGTGCCGGAAATTCCCCTGCGCGCCTGGGCCCGCTTGCCGGAAACGGACGACGGCTTGGAGCAGGCCGCGTGTACTTATTACGGTGCAGCCCAAGTGCTGCCGGTGGCCGGCTCGCAGATGGCCATCCAACTGCTGCCGCGTTTGCGCCGGGCCGGCAAAGTTGGCGTGCTGTCGCCCTGTTACGCCGAGCACGCCGAAGCCTGGCGCCGCAATGGCTACATCGTGCGCGAAGTGCTGGAGCAGGAAGTAGATTTCTTTGTCGATTCCCTCGACGTGCTGGTCGTGGTCAATCCGAACAACCCCACCGGGCTGATGTTGTCGCCGGAGCGCTTGCTGGATTGGCACGCACGGCTGGCTCAGCGCGGCGGCTGGTTGGTGGTGGATGAGGCCTTCATGGATAACACGCCGTTGCTGAGCGTGGCGGCGTTTGCCAATCAGGTCGGGTTGATTGTGTTGCGTTCGTTCGGCAAGTTTTTCGGCCTGGCCGGGGTGCGTCTCGGCTTCGTCCTGGCTGAGCGCAAACTGCTCAAGTTGTTGGCGGAGCAGGTCGGGCCCTGGGCAGTCAGCGGCCCGACGCGAGTGCTCGGACAGGTTTGCCTGCAAGATAGCGCGGGGCAGACTCGACAGCGGTTGCGCAGTGACGCGGCGAGCCAACGCCTGGCGCTGTTACTGGAGCGTGTCGGCTTCCAGCCCGAGGGCGGCTGCGCTTTGTTTCAGTGGGTGGTGACCGAACACGCCGAACATGTGCACGACTTCATGGCCCGGCGCGGCATCCTCCTGCGGCTGTTCCCGGCCACCAGCAGTCTGCGTTTCGGCTTGCCCGGCGAGGAGGCCGACTGGCTGCGGCTCGAGCAGGCTTTCGACGCACTGACCAAGGAATTGGCATGACCACGCTGATGGTGCAAGGCACCACGTCCGACGCTGGCAAAAGCACGCTGGTGACCGCGCTGTGCCGCTGGGTCACGCGACAGAATATTGCAGTGGTGCCGTTCAAACCGCAGAACATGGCGCTCAATAGTGCCGTGACTGCCGACGGTGGCGAGATCGGACGCGCCCAGGCTGTGCAGGCACAAGCCGCATTCCTCGCGCCGCACACCGACATGAACCCGGTGCTGCTCAAACCGAACAGCGACACTGGCGCGCAAGTGATCATTCATGGTCGCGCCGTCACCACCATGAACGCCGTGGCCTATCACGATTACAAAGCCATCGCGATGCAAGCGGTGCTCGCCTCCCACTCGCGACTAAGCGCGGCGTATCCAGTGGTGATGGTCGAAGGCGCCGGCTCGCCAGCCGAGATCAACCTGCGCGCCGGCGACATCGCCAACATGGGTTTCGCCGAAGCGGTGGATTGCCCGGTTATTTTGATTGCCGATATCAATCGCGGCGGCGTGTTTGCCCACTTGGTCGGCACCCTTGAACTGCTGTCGCCGAGCGAACAGGCGCGGGTCAAGGGTTTCATCATCAACCGTTTTCGCGGCGACCTCGCCCTGCTGCAACCGGGCCTCGACTGGCTGGAGCAGCGCACCGGCAAACCGGTGATCGGCGTGTTGCCCTACGTCATGGATTTGCACCTGGAGGCCGAGGACGGCATCGATCAACGCCAGACCGACAAGGCCGAGCAGGTGCTTCGGGTGGTGGTGCCGGTGTTGCCGCGGATCAGTAACCACACCGATTTCGATCCGCTGCGCTTGCATCCGCAAGTCGACCTGCAATTCATCGGCCCCGGCCAGGCGATTCCGCCCGCTGACCTGATCATCCTGCCCGGCTCGAAAAGCGTGCGCAGCGACTTGCTGTACTTGCGCGCCAACGGCTGGGACACGGCCATGGCCCGGCACCTGCGTTATGGCGGCAAGGTCCTCGGGATTTGCGGCGGCCTGCAAATGCTCGGCGAGCAACTGCACGATCCGCTGGGCCTGGAAGGCGCGCCGGGTTCCAGCGTCGGCCTTGGCCTGTTGGCATTCGACACGGTGCTGGAAGCCGAGAAGCAATTGCGCAACGTACGTGGGCGATTGGTGCTGGAAAACGCTGAAGTCAGCGGGTATGAAATCCACGCGGGCGTGACCACCGGGCCAGGCCTGGAAAACGCCGCCGTGCAACTGGACGATGGCCGCTGCGACGGCGCGCAAAGTCTCGATGGACAAGTGTTCGGTACTTACTTGCACGGCTTGTTCGAATCCCCTGCAGCGTGTTCGGCGCTGTTGCGCTGGGCCGGGTTGCACGATGTGCAGGAAGTCGATTACCACGCACTGCGCGAGCGCGATATCGAGCGTTTGGCGGATCTGGTCGAGCGGCATCTGGATACCGGTTTGCTGCGAGAACTCTGTGGGATCTAAAGGACTGCACAAAACCCTGTGGGAGCTGGCTTGCCAGCGATAGCGCCAGCCGCCTTACCGCTTATTTATCCAGGATGAATCATGTTGCAACTGATCCTCGGTGGCGCCCGCTCCGGCAAGAGTCGGCTGGCGGAACAGCTCGCCAGCGACACACAACTCGCCGTGACCTACATCGCCACCAGCCAACCGCTGGATGGCGAGATGAACGAGCGCGTGGCTCACCACCGCGCTCGGCGTCCGGCGCATTGGGCGCTGATCGAAGAACCGCTGGCACTGGCGCAGGTACTGCGCGAGCACGCCAGCGCCGAACGCTGCCTGCTGGTCGATTGCCTGACGCTGTGGCTGACCAACCTGCTGATGCTCGAAGATGCCGCGCGACTGAGCGCCGAGCGGGATGCCTTGCTCGAATGCCTGGCGTCGCTACCGGGTGAAATCATTTTTGTCAGTAACGAGACCGGCATGGGTGTCGTGCCGCTGGGCGAATTGACTCGCCGTTATGTCGATGAAGCCGGTTGGCTGCATCAAGCTTTGGCCGAGCGCTGTCAGCGTGTTGTCCTGACCGTCGCCGGCCTGCCCCTGATTTTGAAAGGACCTGCGTTATGAGCCAAGCCTGGTGGTTGAACCCTTGCAAACCTATCGACCACGCCACGCGGGAGCAGGCGGCCGAGCGTCAGCAGCAGTTGACCAAACCCGCCGGTTCCCTCGGCCAGCTCGAAGCGCTGGCGGTGCAGTTGGCCGGTTTGCAAGGGCGGGTCAAGCCGAGCGTCGAGTCAGTGTGGATCGCGATTTTTGCCGGCGACCACGGTGTGGTGGCGGAAGGTGTCTCGGCGTTTCCGCAAGCGGTCACCGGGCAGATGCTGGCCAATTTTGTCGGCGGTGGCGCGGCGATCAGCGTGCTGGCGCGGCAGTTGCTCGCGACCCTGGAAGTGATCGACCTCGGGACCATCGATCCGGCGCTAAACCTGCCGGGCGTGCGCCACTTGCACATCGGCCCGGGCACGGCGAATTTCGTCCTCGGTGCGGCGATGACGACGGAGCAGGGCGAGCAAGCCTTGCAGGCCGGTCGCGACAGCGTGTTGCGCGCGGTGGCGCACGGTGCGCAGTTGTTTATCGGCGGCGAGATGGGGATCGGCAACACCACCGCCGCCAGCGCCCTGGCCTGCGCCTTGCTCGACTGCCCGGTGACACACCTCGCGGGGCCCGGCACCGGGCTCGATGTGGCGGGTGTCAGCCATAAAGTCCAAGTGATCGAACGCGCGGTGGCCCTGCATGCGAGCCAACGCGACGATGCCTTGCAGACGCTGTTCAACCTCGGCGGATTTGAAATCGCCGCGTTGGTCGGCGCCTACCTGGCCTGTGCCCAGGAAGGCGTCGCCGTGCTGGTGGACGGCTTTATCTGCAGCGTCGCCGCGCTGCTGGCGGTGCGCCTCAATCCGGGCTGCCGCGAGTGGCTGCTGTTCGGCCATCGTGGTGCCGAGCCGGGCCATCGCCACGTGCTCGACGCCTTGGGCGCCGAGCCTTTGCTCGACCTGGGCCTGCGCCTCGGTGAAGGCAGCGGCGCAGCGCTGGCCGTGCCGCTGTTGCGCCTGGCGTGCGACCTGCACGGGCAGATGGCGACCTTCGCCGAAGCCGCCGTCGCGGATCGCCCGGCATGACCTTGCACCTCGACCTGCTGCGCCACGGCGAAACCGAGCTCGGCGGCGGCCTGCGTGGCAGCCTCGACGATGCCTTGACCGCCAACGGTTGGGCGCAGATGCGCGCAGCGGTGATTGCGCAAGGGCCGTGGACGCGGGTGATCAGCTCGCCGTTGCAGCGTTGTGCGCGTTTCGCCGAAGAACTGGGTGCGCAACTGGGCCTCTCGGTGCATCTGGAGAAAGACTTGCAGGAGCTGCATTTCGGCGCTTGGGAAGGGCGGAGCGCCGCCGCGTTGATGGAGACGGACGCCGAGGCGTTAGGCGTTTTTTGGGCGGATCCTTATTCGTTCACCCCGCCACAGGGTGAGCCGGTGTTGGCGTTCTCGACGCGAGTGCTGGAAGCGGTCGAGCGGTTGCACGCGCGTTATGCCGGTGAGCGGGTTTTGCTCGTCACCCACGGCGGCGTCATGCGTTTGCTGCTGGCCCGGGCGCGGGGGTTGCCCCGCGAGCAACTGCTCAACGTCGAAGTCGGCCATGGCGCGCTGTTTGCGTTGCAGGTCGAGGCGGCTGGCGTACTGCGCGAAGGGCTGCGTTGATGCTGCCGTTCTGGATCGCCTTGCAGTTTCTCAGCAGCTTGCCGATTCGCCTGCCGGGCATGCCCGAGCCGCAGCAAATGGGCCGTTCGCTGTTGTTTTATCCGCTGGTGGGTCTGTTGTTCGGCGCTTTGCTCTGGTTGCTGAACGGTTTGCTGCTGGGCACACCGTCGCTGCTGCACGCGGCGCTATTGCTCAGTGCCTGGGTGCTGCTCAGCGGCGGGCTGCACCTGGATGGCCTGGCCGACAGCGCCGATGCCTGGCTCGGCGGTTTTGGCGATCGTGAACGTACCCTGCTGATTATGAAAGACCCACGCAGCGGGCCGATCGCCGTGGTGACATTGGTGCTGGTGTTGTTGCTGAAATTTGCCGCATTGCTGGCGCTGATCGAGCAGGGACAGGGCGTGATGCTGCTGATCGTGCCAATGATCGGACGGGCGGCGCTGTTGGGCCTTTTCCTCACCACGCCTTACGTGCGGGCCGGCGGGTTGGGCCAGGCGCTGGCCGATCATCTGCCGCGTTCGACGGGGCGTCTGGTGTTGCTGGCGAGTGCGATGGCATGCCTGTTGATTGGCGGGTTCAGCGGGATGTGGGCGTTGCTGATGGCGGCGGTAATGTTCGCCTGGTTGCGTCAGGTGATGCTGCGACGGCTCGGTGGCGCGACCGGCGATACCGCAGGGGCCATGCTGGAATTGATGGAGATGGCGGTGCTGGTGGGGTTGGTGTTGGTCTGAGGTTTTTGGTAATCCACCGAACCTGTGGGAGCGGGCTTTCCCGCGATGGCGGCCTGACAGACACTGCACCTCTCAAGGCACTTGTAACTTGCTTTAACAAGATCACGGGTATATACACGCACCATGCTCGATTCCCAATGTTTATGCATCAACCTGCGACGTGCCGCCCGTGGCGTCAGCAGGCATTACGACGGCGCTCTTGATGGCTTCGGGATCAACGTTGCCCAGTATTCTCTGCTGTGCAACTTGCAGAAGCTGGATCAGCCGAGCATTTCCGTATTGGCCGAGGCCATGGGCCTGGACCGCAGCACGCTGGGCCGCAACTTGCGCGTGCTGGAGGGCGAAGGTCTGGTGCACCTGGCCGAGGGCGAAGACATGCGCAATCGTATCGTCCGACTCACGGAGGCCGGCCAACAACGGTTAGTCGCGGCCCTGCCGGCGTGGGAAGCGGCGCAACAGCGTTTGGTCGATCGTCTGGGCGCCGAGAAACGCGCCACCTTGCTGGCTTTGCTGGATGAACTCGCCTGACGCGGGTTTGTTCGATCACACGCGGGTATATACCCGCGACCGGAGAATAAGAAGATGTCCTCGATGTGGCGTTCGTGTGGTTGGGTGTTGCTGGGAGGAGCGCTGATCCTGGCCTTGTCCTTGGGTGTGCGACATGGTTTCGGGTTGTTCCTGGCGCCGATGAGTCAGGAATTCGGCTGGGGCCGGGAAACCTTCGCCTTCGCCATTGCCTTGCAGAACCTGATCTGGGGTCTGGCGCAACCCTTTACCGGCGCCCTGGCTGACCGCTTCGGCGCCGCTAAAACCGTGCTGGTCGGCGGCGTGTTGTACGCCGTGGGCTTGGTGTTGATGGGCATGTCCGATTCGGCCTGGTCGCTGTCGTTGAGTGCCGGTTTGCTGATCGGCCTCGGGTTGTCTGGCACGTCGTTCTCAGTGATTCTCGGCGTGGTCGGGCGGGCGGTGCCGCCGGAAAAACGCAGCATGGGCATGGGCATCGCCAGCGCCGCCGGTTCTTTCGGCCAGTTCGCCATGGTCCCTGGCACGCTCGGTCTGATCGGTTGGCTCGGCTGGTCTGCGGCGTTGCTCGCCCTGGGCTTGATGGTGGCGCTGATCGTGCCGCTGGTGAGCATGCTCAAGGATAAACCGCTGCCCGTGCTGGGCAATGACCAATCGTTGTCCGAAGCCTTGCGCGAAGCCTGTTCGCATTCCGGTTTCTGGCTGCTGGCGTTCGGGTTTTTCGTCTGCGGCTTCCAGGTGGTGTTTATCGGCGTGCATTTGCCGGCATACCTGATCGATCAGCACTTGCCGGCCACGGTCGGCACCACCGTGCTGGCGCTGATCGGTCTGTTCAACGTGTTTGGCACCTACACCGCCGGCTGGCTCGGCGGGCGGATGTCCAAGCCGCGGTTGCTGACTGGCCTCTACTTACTGCGCGCGTTAGTGATCGCGCTGTTCCTGTGGGCGCCGGTCACCACAACCACGGCCTACCTGTTCGGCATGGCGATGGGCTTCCTCTGGCTGTCGACGGTGCCCTTGACCAACGGCACCGTGGCGACCTTGTTCGGTGTACGAAACTTGTCCATGCTCGGTGGGATTGTGTTCCTGTTCCATCAGCTCGGCTCTTTCCTCGGCGGCTGGTTGGGCGGGGTGGTGTACGACCGCACCGGGAGCTATGACTTGATCTGGCAAGTGTCGATTCTCTTGAGCCTGCTCGCCGCCGCGCTGAATTGGCCGGTACGCGAACGGCCGGTCGCGCGTCTGCAAACCCAGGTGAGCGCGGTATGAACAGTCTTTGGCCACGGATTCTGATTACCGCTGGCGGCGCTTTGTTACTGGCGATGGTCTGGTGGGGCTGGCAGCGCGGTGGGCTGGCGCTGATGCAACTGGGCATGAGCGCCTGCTAAGCGCCGCTTGCTAGGCGGCGGTGAGGGCGAGTAACGTCGGTGTCTGACGACTTTTCAAGGATCCACTGACATGCACATGCGCTGGCTCGCCGTCCCCGCGTTGCTGATGGCGTTTACCGGGTTGGCTCAAGCCAACGATTGCCCGGAAGTGTTGCAAGGTTCACTGCCGAAACTGCGCGCCAAGGAATCCATCGACCTGTGCCAACGGTTTGCCGGTAAGCCGCTGGTGGTCGTCAATACCGCCAGTTTCTGTGGCTTCGCGCCGCAGTTCAAAGGACTCGAAGCCTTGTATCAGCAATACAAGGGGCAGGGCCTGGAAGTGCTCGGCGTGCCGTCCAATGACTTCAAGCAAGAGGCCAAGGACGGTGAGGAAACCGCCAAGGTGTGTTATGTGAATTACGGGGTCACCTTCAACATGACCGAACCGCAGACCGTGCGCGGCGACAATGCGACGCATCTGTTTAAAGTGCTGGCCAAGCAGTCCAGTGCGCCGAAGTGGAATTTCTACAAGTACGTGGTGGACCGCCAGGGCAAGGTCATTGCCAACTTCTCCAGCCTGACCAAACCCGACAACCCGGAGTTCCTTGAGGCTGTACAGAAGGCCATCGCTTCCAAGCCTTGAATCGCCGGCATGAAAAAGCCCCGCGTCTGCTGCCAGAACGCGGGGCTTTTTCATTCAGCGGGCGAGGGGTTCAGGCTCGCGGTGAATCATCAGAAGCGGTAGGTCGCACCGACACCGAAGCCGTTCGCCGAGTTTTCATACTTGGCGCTGTAGGACTGGCCACGGGCGTTGGTGAGATTGATCTTCGCCGAATCTTCACGCAGATACGAGTAGGCCACGTCGATGGTCAGGTCGTCGGTCGGGCTCCAGCCAGCACCCAGGCTGAAGATCTTGCGATCGCCGGTCGGGATGCGCGGGGAGCGGTCGGTGTTGTTGGTCGGCGCCTGGTCGACAGTGAAACCGGTGCGCAGAACCCACTGCTTGTTCAACTGGTACGACGCGCCGATGGCGTGTGCCCAGGTGTCGTGCCAATCCTGTTCTTCGGTGATGTTGCCGAACTGACCGTTGAGCACCGCAGGCACGCCTTTGTTCTCGACGGTGATTTCTTTCAGGCGGCTCCAGCGCGTCCAGGTGCTGCCGGCGTACAGAGTCCACTGGTCATCGAGCTGATGAGTGACCGAGAAGTCCACGGATTCAGGCGTGGTCAGGTCCAGCGAAGCATCGTACTTCTGGCGGGTCGCTTGGCCAGCGAGGGCTAATACGCCGTAGTTGACCTTGGTGTCACCGTCGAGCTTGTACTTCACTTTCGAGTGGTAGGTCAGGCCGACGCGGGTGCTATCGGTGGCTTGCACCAGCACGCCGACGTTGTAGCCCAGCGCGGTGTCGTCGCCCTTGATCTTGACCTTGCCATCCGGCGCGGCCTGGGTGATCGAGAGGTCCGACTCCAGGGCACCGGCGATGCGGTTGATGGTCGGGCCGAAACCGATCGAGACCTTGTCGTTGAAGGCGTAGCTGATGGTCGGTTGCAGGGTCACGACTTTAACGTCGCTCTTGCTGCCAAAGTAACGGCCGGCAAAGCCGCCTTCGTAATCGGTGACCAGGCCGAAGGGCGCGTACACGCCTACACCGACGGCCCATTGATCATCGATCGGCTTGACGTAGTAACCCATCGGCACGGCAATGAACGGCACCATGTCACCTTTGTTGGTGCCACCGTTCGGGCTGGAACTGGTTTTGCTGATGTCGGTATGGGCATCGAGCAGGGCCACACCGCCAGTGACTTGTTCGCGCTTGATGCGCGCCATGCCGGCAGGGTTACCGTAAATAGTGCTTGCGTCGTCGGCAGAAGAAGATCGCCCGGCAAAACCAGTCCCCATCCCGCTGATGCTTTGTTCGTTGATGGCAAAGCCAGCTGCGAAGATCTGGGTGGATGCCATGGCAACGGCGAAGCTAAGGGTGGTTTTGAGCATTACTTTTTTCATTATTAGAACTCCTGGTGATCACCGGGGCGAAAATTACCAACATTTTCGCTTCAGCGCTATAGGCTGTATGGCTTGAGTTAGAGCGGTTTTGTAGGACAATCCGACCGAAATCGCCGCGTGTTGGGCGATGTTGGGGCAGCGGCGGATCAGCAAGCGACCTGATTCATGGGTGAAACACAGGTTTGCCAGGCATAAGTGAAATCGCGCAGGCGTCCCTGGGGCTGGAAGGTTTGTCGCCAGATACGCGCCAGACCCAACAGGTCATCGGCTTCCGGCAGAGGGGGGTTCTGTTCTTCCACCAGCAACCAGGCAATGGCAGTGGCGTAACGCAGGTTAACGGTCAGTTCGAGGTGCGGTCCGCTGAGAAAAGCATGCTGGCTGGCCAGCCCTCGAACCAGGCTGGCACGCTCGGGGTCGAGGGCCAGGTAATGATCCCAAAGAGCCTGATGCCGCGGCTCGGCAATGCGGTACAGGCCATGGCCCCGGCGATCATGCAGGGCCGAACCGAGGGCCGACTGGCTGGCGGCGATGCCTAATAACAAGGATTCAGCCGTTGCGCTGTGGCGCCCGAGATAGATGAGCGTCGGACGGATCACATAGCGGCACAGTTCGCTGGCAGCGATACCCATAAAGCCCTCGAAATGTAATTTGGGCGACGAGGCCTGAAGTGGTGCTTGGCAGCAGTGAATCGGCTCAGGCTCGTCGCAAGCGGATCAAGCCGCTTGAGTTGAAGTGTAGTGTCATATTCACGCTGTAAAGGGCTGTTTTTAAGATATTTTCAGCAGTGGGTTATAACGGTTATATCGCTTGGTACTTAGCCGAAATCCGGTGAGGGTGAAATATCAGGCAATAAAAAGCCCCGCTGTTTAAAGCGAGGCCTTTGTGCGTTCAGCGTCTACCGGTGTTTTAAGCCACCAAGGCCTGACGGGTACGTTCGATCACGGCCTGCAGCGGTTCAGCGCTGGAGTATTGATCGGGATACAGGCGTTCGCTGTGACGGGCGATGCCGTGTTCGTTGACCAGGGTAAAGCTGAAGCAGCCTTTGCGAGCGGCCATGATCAGGCAGTTCATCGGTGCAAAAGCGTTGGTGAGGGTGCGGATAGCATCCTGTGCGTGGATTTGAGTCGACATGTTTGGTGTTCCTACAAATGACACGGTTAAGAACCGTGCAACGTTAAAACGTTCCAGTAACGTCGACCACCATTGGTCGAACGAAGAACCCGACTGGAACAAAGCAGCCAGATTGAAGCGCTGATAAATAGGCGCGCTTGGGCTGGCAGGTAGGTACTTAGGAGGGCAGGCAACACATCAAGGGCAAAGGTTCTGGGCCCGGGGTGAAGATCCTGATCAATTTGCAGGCTGGTTCGGTCAGAGTAAAGCCGCCTGGTGGCGCTGTTTACCTGGAAACCATCGAGGTGGTCGATCCCGCTTTGTCGGTGCCGCTTCTTGTAGGAAGGTTCGCCGTGGGGGATTTGTTCGACCAGAATTGACTTTCAGCTTGGTACTAACGCCGCGGATACTAACGGATTGAAGTGAGGAAAGGAAGTGTGTTAGCCGATAAGTTTCCAAACGGCCGCTGCCTGTCTCAATTCGCAGGCGCAATGTCACGCCTCTCGCCCTGCAATGGCCCATCCAGCGACCATTCGTCGTCGGTCGCAATAAGTTCACACCCCGCCAATCACGCCATTGTCACGGCTTATCCCCAGGTTTTAGCGGCAAAACGCGCCGAAACGGGGCGCTGATATAACCGCTTGATGGGTACTTGTGCACATTAGTCGCGCAGGCTGTTACGCCGGTGTCACGGCTAGCCACAGCCCGGTGGGTGCCTGTGATGGAAATTTAAGTCAATGAAAAACATCGGTTTTTTTTACTGGTGAAAAAATCGTCAGTTTGAGCGCGAGCCCCATTCCACACGGCTTACAGCGAGTTCAGGGTCGGTTGTCCACTGAGTTATCCACAGCTTCTGTGGATTGTCCCAAGCGCTTGCTCTAGCACGGGCGTGCCCGGTTTTTTTCGACTTTACCTGTAAGAAAAAAGGAGTAGAGTTGCGCGCCTTCCGTTCTATCCCACAGTGTTTTATGAAGTTTCGCACAGTAGCAACACCTGTTACCCCGGCAGCTGCCCCTGTTACCCCAACCAAGGTGAAGCCGACCAAACGGATTTCGATCCGCGTGGCGCAGTGGTTGCTCGACAGTCCGCGCTTGGGCGATAACCACCAGGTCAAGCATTTGGCCGGCCGCTTGCTCAAGCAATCCGCCCGCGATGGCGTGGTCGAGGCGCAGAGCCGACTTGGCCAACTGATGTGCCGCGAGTGCGGCAACGCCCGGGATCGTCGCATTGGTCAGGACCTGCTGCGCCAGGCCGCCCGTGCCGGCGACCGGCGTGCCTTGCAGGAACTCGGTCAGCTCGAAGACTGAGCTGTCCAAGCCTCGGCGGCTTGGTTAACCTTCAGGCTTTATCTCATCGGCAGGAGTCGCTATGGCTATGGACTTGACCAGCATCTTGCTCGGTCTGGCGGGGGCCGCGTTGCCGTTGTTGGCGCTGGCCTGGCAACTGCAGCGCCGGGCCAGCAACAGTCAGGCGACCTTGGCCTTGCTCGAGGAACGCCTGGCCATGGCACACCTGGCCCAGGACGGTCTGACAGCACAACTTGACGCCTGTCGTGATGAAATCGGTGACCTGAGCCAGGCCAACGCGGCCAGGCAAGCGGACCTGGCGGCCGTGCGCCGTGAAGTCGAGCTGTTGCAGATCGAGCGCGACGACGCCCGCGACGCCGCCCATGCCTGGAACATTGAGCGTGCTGGCAAAGAGGCCGAACTGCGGCGGCTTGATGCCCAAGCCGCGTCCCTCCATGCCGAGCTGCGCGAGCAACAGGACAGCCATCAACAACGCCTGAGCGACCTGCAAGGCTCGCGAGATGAGTTGCGGGCGCAGTTCGCCGAGCTTGCAGGAAAAATCTTCGATGAGCGTGAGCAACGTTTCGCCGAGACTAGCCAGAAAAGTCTCGGGCAACTGCTCGATCCGTTGAAAGAGCGGATTCAGTCCTTTGAAAAACGCGTTGAGGAAAGCTACCAGGCCGAAGCGCGCGAACGCTTTTCCCTGGCCAAGGAACTGGAGCGCTTGCAGCAGTTGAACCTGCGCTTGAGTGACGAGGCGACCAACCTGACCCGCGCGCTCAAGGGCCAGAAAACCCAGGGCAATTGGGGTGAGTTGATCCTCGAGCGAGTGCTCGAACATGCCGGACTGGAGAAGGGCCGCGAGTACCAGACCCAGGTTAACCTCAAGGGGCCGGACGGCGAGCGCTTCCAGCCGGATGTGATCATTTACCTGCCGGGGGACAAGCAGGTGGTGGTCGATTCCAAAGTCAGCCTGACCGCCTATCAGCAATACGTGGCAGCCGACGACAACGACATTGGCCAGTTGGCACTCAAGCAGCATGTAGTGTCGCTGCGCAACCACGTCAAAGGCCTGGCCGGCAAGGATTACAAACGCCTCGACGGTCTGCACAGCCTGGATTTCGTGTTGCTCTTTGTGCCGATCGAGGCAGCATTTTCCGCAGCATTGCAGGCTGAGCCGACGCTGTTCCAGGAGGCCTTCGACCGCAACATCGTGATCGTCAGCCCGACCACGTTACTGGCGACATTACGGGTGATCGACAGCCTGTGGAAGCAGGAGCGGCAAAGCCAGAACGCCCGTGAAATCGCCGAGCGCGCCGGGTGGCTGTACGACAAATTCGTGTTGTTTATCCAGGATCTGGATGAAGTCGGCAATCGCTTGCAGCAACTGGACAAAGCCTATAGCGCCGCCCGCAACAAACTGACGGAAGGGCGCGGCAACCTGGTCTGCCGCAGCGAACAACTCAAACTGCTCGGCGCCCGCGCCAGCAAAAGCTTGCCGGCGGATTTGCTGGAACGGGCGATGACCGATGTCGACGGGTTGGCGCAATTGCCGGAATAGTTGAAAAGCTTCGCGAGCAGGCTCGCTCCCACAAGATCAACTGCGGTTCCTGTGGGAGCGAGCCTGCTCGCGAAGGCGCCAGATGGCTAGCGACAAGGGTAAATTAAAGCGGCAAATGCCGACTCAACAACGCCCGCAACGCCGCCGGTTTCACCGGTTTGGCCAGATACTCCAGCCCCGCCGCATGCACCTTGGCCACGGTCTCGGGGCGACCGTCCGCACTGATTACTACCCCGGGCACCGGCTCACCCAGGCGGGCGCGCAGCCAGGCCATCAGGTCGGTGCCGGTTTCGCCGTGGTCGAGGTGGTAATCCACCAGCGCCAGTTGCGGGCGCACGCCGTTGTTCAGCAAAGCCACGCATTCCTCGCGGTTGCGCGCGGTCCACACTTGGCAGCCCCAACGGCTGAGCAAACTGTTCATGCCGATCAGGATGCTGTCCTCATTGTCGATGCACAGCACCTGCGCACCGCTGGGCAATTGGCCGTTGAGTTCGGCAACTTTGTCCACCACCAGCGCCGGGGTGTGCGCCAGCGGCACACTGACACTAAAGACGCTGCCCTGGCCTGGCCACGAGCGCACGCGCAGGCTGTGGCCAAGTACGCGACACAGGCCATCGGCGATCGCTAGCCCCAGGCCCAGGCCTTTTTCGGCGCGGGTCTGATGGCTGTCGAGGCGTTTGAACTCTTCGAAAATCACCTGCTGTTTATCTTCGGCGATCCCCGGCCCCCGGTCCCAGACTTCCAGGCACAGTTCGCCGTTGCGGCGCCGCACGCCCAACAGCACCGGGCCCTTGGCATAGCGGAAGGCGTTGGTCAGGAAGTTCTGCAAGATACGCCGCAGCAGTTTGATGTCGCTGTCGACCCGCAACCGACTGCCGCGCACCCGGAACTGCAAACCCTGCTCCTGCGCCAGGGCCTTGAATTCGGCGCCGAGGGTGTCGAACAGTTCGTTGAGCAGGAACGGCTTGCGGTCCGGATTGATCTTGCCGTTTTCCAGGCGCGAGATATCCAGCAAGTCGCTGATCAGGTCTTCCGCCGAGCGCAGCGAACTGTCGAGATGCTGCACCAGTTGCTGCGCTTCCGCCGACAAGCCATCGTCCTGATGGGAGAGGGCGGCGGAGAACAACCGCGCGGCGTTCAGTGGCTGCATCAAGTCGTGGCTGACGGCGGCGAGGAAGCGGGTTTTCGACTGGTTGGCCGACTCCGCGGTGCCCTTGGCTTCGGTCAGCGCGACGTTGAGTTGCGACAGCTCATGGGTCCGCGCCGTCACCCGTTGTTCCAGGCCTTCGTTGGCTTCCGTGAGCGCTTGCTCGGCTTCACGGAATGCGGTGATGTCGGTGAAACTCATGACGAACCCGCCGCCGGGCATCGGGTTGCCGATCAACTCGATCACCCGGCCGTTGGGGAACAGCCGTTCCGAGGTGTGGGCGCGGCCCTGACGCATCCAGTGCAAGCGCCGGGCGACGTGCACTTCCGCCTCGCCGGGCCCGCACAAACCACGCTCGGCGTTATGCCGGATGATGTCGGCAATCGGCCGGCCAACGCTGATCAGGCCGTCCGGGTAATTGAACAGCTCCAGATAGCGGCGGTTCCACGCCACCAGGCGCAGCGACTGGTCGACCACGCTGATGCCCTGGGTGATGTTCTCGATCGCCCCTTGCAGCAACGCGCGGTTGAACTGCAGCACTTCCGACGCTTCGTCGGCGATGCGCACCACGTCTTCCAGTTGCATGTCGCGACCTTCGATCGCGGCTTTCACCACCGCGCGGGTCGAGGAGGCGCCCAGCACACCGGCCAGTAATCGCTCAGTGTGGGCGATCCAGTCACTGTCGGCGTTCTGGTTAGGGTTGAAGCCCTTACCCTGACGATAGGCGAAGCGAATGAAGCTCTGCCGCGCCCGCTCTTCGCCGACGAAGCGCGCCGCCAGTTGCAGCAAATCCTCGATCTGCACCGCCAGCATCGACCGGGCGCTGGGCCGCGCGCTGATTTCCTGGCCGATGAAGCGCCCGGCCTGCCAGTGTTCGGACACGCGGGTGCGCGACAGCACCGAGACCCAGGCGAACAAGGTGAAGTTGCCCGCCAGGGACAGCACCACGCCTTGGGTCAGCGGGGTGATTGGCAGGTTCAACGGGTTGCTGTGCAGCCACGCCAGCCCCGGAAAGGTGTTCAGGGACCAGCCGAGGCTGTGCGCGGCAATCGGGATGATCAGGGTGTAAAACCACAGGAACGTGCCCGCCGCCAGACCGGCAAACACACCACGCCGGTTGGCCTGTTTCCAATACAGCGCGCCGAGCATCGCCGGGGCCAGTTGGGTCACGGCAGCGAAAGCGACCTGGCCGATGGTCGCCAGGCTCGCGGTGGAGCCGAGCAAGCGATAACTGACGTAGGCCAACAGCAGAATCACTACGATGCTGACCCGGCGCACCGAGAGCATCCAGTGGCGGAAGACTTCGAAGGGGCGCTCGGCGTTGGTGCGGCGCAACAGCCACGGTAACAGCATGTCGTTGGAGACCATGGTCGACAGCGCCACGCTGGCGACGATCACCATGCCGGTGGCCGCGGAGGCGCCGCCGATGAACGCCAGCAACGCCAGCGCCGGGTGCGCGTGGGCCAGTGGCACGCTGATCACGAAGGAATCGGGCAACACCGAACTCGGCAAGAGCATTTGCCCGGCCAGCGCAATCGGCACCACGAATAGCGCGGCCAGCGCCAGATAAGCCGGGAACACCCACTTGGCCAGGCGCAAATCCTGCGGGTCGATGTTCTCCACCACGGTGACGTGGAACTGCCGCGGCAGGCAAATGATCGCCATCATGGCGACACCGGTTTGCACGACCATCGATGGCCAGTTAATGGTTTCTTTCCAGTATTGCTCCAGGCGCGGCGCCAGCATGGCCTGGTTGAACAGGTCGTCGAAACCGTCGTAGAGCCCGTAGGTCACGAACGCGCCGACCGCGAGGAAGGCGAACAGCTTGACCAGCGACTCGAAGGCAATCGCCAGCACCATGCCCCGGTGGTGCTCGGTGACGTCGAGGTTGCGAGTGCCGAAGACGATGGTGAACAGCGCCAGGACCAGCGACACGATCAGCGCCGTGTCCTGGGCGCGCGTGCCCATGGCGTCGGCCCCGGCACCGATCAGCAAGTTGACCCCCAGCACGATGCCTTTGAGTTGCAAGGCAATATAAGGCAGGACACCAACCAGGCAGATCAGCGCCACTACCACGGCAAGGGTTTGCGATTTGCCATAGCGCGCGGCGATGAAGTCGGCAATGGAGGTAATGTTCTCCTGCTTGCTGATCATCACCATTTTCTGCAGCACCCATGGTGCGCAGACCAGCAGCAGGATCGGCCCCAGGTAAATCGGCAGGAATGACCACAATTGCTCGGCGGCCTGGCCCACGGCGCCGAAGAAGGTCCAACTGGTGCAGTAGACCGCCAGCGACAGGCTGTACACCCACGCCCGCACCCTTGGCGGCAGCGGCGTGCGGCGGCGATCGCCGTAGAACGCGATAGCGAACATCACGGCCATATAGGCCAGGGCAACGGCGGCGATCAGCCCGCTGGACAACGACATGGCAACTCCACACAAAAGACACCCGGGACTCCCGCCCGGCCCGACAGTCTCGCACGATGGCGGGGCTTAGTCAGTGTCGACCAAGGTCGTGGCGCGGCGAGGTGTCGCAGAGGGTGTTTGAGCTTCGTACTGACGCCCTCGCTCTCACAGGAAACGGCATTCCAGAGTGGGAGCGAGCCTGCTCGCGAAAGCGGTTATTCAGACAGCGCCAGATCGATCAAGCGATGTAACTCGGCCACTTCCAGCGGCGCCGGGGCAAACAGGATTCGGAACGCCATCGGCGCCACCACTAGGTTGAGCAACCGGTCGATGCTCGGCGTTGACTGGTCGGGGAAGCGATCGAGGATGATCTGCAACTGCGTGGCAATCAGCACGCTGCAGCGGCCCGGCGTCTGGCTGGCCTGCATGTCGCGCAGCATGTTGCGCCCCGGCTCCGAACTCATTTCATCCAGATACTGCTCGGCCCAGGCGCGCACGTCGTCGCGCAAGTTGCCGGTGGCCAGCGGTTCACTGTCGGGGCGCATGTGGGCGAGGGCGACATCGGCGAGTAGGGTCGACAGGTCGCCCCAGCGTCGATAAATGGTGGAGGGTGTGACCCCGGCGCGGCTGGCGATTTGCGGCACGGTCACGCTCGCGCGGTCCTGTTCGTCGAGGAGCGAGCGGACGGCGGCATGCACCGATTCCTGAACCCGGGCGCTGCGACCGCCGGGGCGTAAACCTTCTTTAATCGTCATGGGGCGGACCTTAACACAAAGAATTTGCTTTAAGCGCGCGTCAGTAGCACACTCGACAAAAGCAAAAACTTAGCTTTTGTGGAGAATACGATGTTCAGCTCTGTTTCACAGCGTTCAACGCTAGGATTTTTGGCGGTTACCTTACTCAGTTTTCTCGCCGCGTCCACGGCGCCAACGCCGTTGTATCACCTGTATCAGGAGCAGATGCAGTTCTCGGCCGCGACCCTGACCCTGGTCTTTGGCGTCTACGCCATGAGTTTGCTGGTGGCGTTGCTCACCGTCGGCTCGCTGTCGGATTACCTGGGCCGCAAACCGGTGATTTTCTGCGCCGTGTTGCTCAACATGCTGGCGATGCTGCTGTTTATCAATGCCAGCGATGTAACGTGGTTGCTCAGTGCGCGGGTCCTGCAAGGTTTCGCCACCGGCATGGCCACCGCCGCCCTGAGCGCGGCATTGCTGGACACCGACCGCCAACGCGGTCCGTTGGTCAACAGTGTCGCGCCGTTGCTGGGGATGTCCGTGGGCGCCATGGGGTGTGGCCTGTTGGCTGAATACGCGCCGCTGCCGTTGCAATTGACCTACTGGGTGCTGTTCGGGCTGTTCCTGTTGCAAGCCCTATACGTCTGGCGCCTGCCGGAAAGTGTCAGCCGGATTCCCGGGGTGTGGGCCTCGCTACGTCCTACCTTGCATGTGCCGCTGCAAGTCCGGCCGATGCTCTGGCGGGTGTTGCCGCTGTCGCTGGCGGCTTGGGCACTGGGCGGGTTCTACGCGTCGCTGGCGCCTTCGCTGGTGAAGGCCGCCACCGCTTCAACCTCCAATTTGACCGGCGGCGCCACTGTGGCTGCGTTGACCACCACCGGCGCCTTGATGATCTACAGCTTGCGCAATCGCCCGGCGGACAAGGTCTTGCTGTTCGGCGCCTGCGTCCTGCCCGTGGGCATTGCTCTCATTCTGGCAGCGGTGCACAGCGCCAGCCTGCCGCTGTTTTTCCTCGCCACGCTGGTGGCCGGGTGCGGCTTTGGTGCCGGGTTCCTCGGTTCCTTGCGCAGTATCGTGCCGCTGGCCTTGCCCCATGAGCGGGCGGGTCTGATGTCGGCGTTTCTCGCCCTGTGTTACCTGGCATTTTGCTTGCCGTCCTTGGCGGCCGGGACCTTGTCGCGCACCTACGGCCTGGTGGCGACCACTGACGGTTACGGCGCGGTGCTGATCATTCTGTCGGTCGGCGCGCTGCTGGCCCTGCTGCGCCAGCGCTCGATGCAGTTGAGCCGGGCTGCGACTGAATGATCTGCGAAATCGACATCAGTGCCCGGCGTGGCGAGCTGTTTGTTTCACCGTGCAATGGAGGAATCAGCAAATAAATCCGAAAGATTGGGTAAGGTGTGTGGCCTGGATCGTTACGCGACATTGCTGTTCGTCATCGCCTAAGATCGTTACCCAACATCGCTACCCACTTTCAGGGACACACGGAAGATGAGCCACGCCTCACAGTTCAGCTTGTTGCGCACCCGGCGCTTCCTGCCGTTTTTCATTACCCAGTCGCTCGGCGCGTTCAACGACAACATCTTCAAGCAGTCGTTGATCCTGGCCATTCTCTACAAGCTGACCATCGACGGAGATCGTTCGATCTGGGTCAACCTGTGCGCCTTGCTGTTCATCTTGCCGTTCTTCCTGTTCTCAGCGCTGGCCGGGCAGTTCGGCGAGAAGTTCGCCAAGGACGCGCTGATCCGCCTGATCAAACTCGGCGAAATCGCGATCATGGCGGTCGGTGCGGTCGGCTTTATGTTCGATCACCTGTCGCTGATGCTGGTGGCGCTGTTCGCCATGGGCACCCACTCGGCGCTGTTCGGCCCGGTGAAGTATTCGATCCTGCCGCAAGCCTTGCGTGAGGATGAGCTGGTGGGCGGCAACGGACTGGTGGAAATGGGCACCTTCCTGGCGATCCTGGCCGGGACCATCGGCGCCGGAATCATGATGTCCAGCGCTGACTATGCGCCGGTGGTGTCATTCGCGATCATCGGCATCGCGGTGCTGGGTTACCTGGCCAGCCGCAGCATCCCCAGGGCGGCGGCTGCTTCGCCGCAGATGCGCCTGAACTGGAACATTTTCAGCCAGTCCTGGGCCACCCTGAAACTGGGCCTGGGGCAAACCCCGGCGGTGTCGCGCTCGATTGTCGGCAACTCGTGGTTCTGGTTTGTCGGGGCGATTTACCTGACGCAGATCCCGGCCTACGCCAAGGAATGGATGCACGGCGACGAAACCGTAGTGACGCTGATCCTTACTGTATTTTCGGTGGGCATCGCCTTGGGCTCGATGCTCTGCGAGCGGCTCTCCGGGCGCAAAGTGGAGATTGGTCTGGTGCCGTTCGGCTCGTTCGGCCTGACCCTGTTTGGCCTGCTGCTGTGGTGGCATTCCGGCGGTATTCCCGATTCGGTCACCGGCCATGGCTGGGTTGAAATACTCGGCTTTGGCCAAGCCTGGCTGGTGCTGTTCGATATCCTCGGCCTGGGGATTTTCGGCGGTTTCTACATCGTGCCGCTGTATGCTCTGATCCAGTCGCGCACTGCCGAGAACGAGCGGGCGCGGGTGATTGCCGCCAACAACATCCTCAATGCGCTGTTCATGGTGGTTTCGGCGATTGTCTCGATCGTTTTGCTGAGCCTGGCCAAGCTGTCGATCCCGCAACTGTTCCTGGTGGTTTCGCTGCTGAACATCGGCGTCAACGCCTACATCTTCAAGATCGTCCCGGAATTCACCATGCGTTTCATGATCTGGCTGCTGGGCCATTCCATGTACCGCGTGGAGCACAAGAACCTCGAGCTGATTCCCGATGAGGGTGCGGCGCTGCTGGTGTGCAACCACGTGTCGTTCGTCGATGCCTTGCTGATTGGCGGCGCGGTGCGTCGGCCGATTCGCTTCGTGATGTACTACAAAATCTACAACCTGCCGGTGCTCAACTTTATCTTTCGCACCGCCGGGACGATTCCGATTGCCGGGCGCCAGGAAGATATCCAGATTTACGAAAGCGCCTTCACCCGGATCGCCCAATACCTGAAGGACGGCGAACTGGTGTGTATCTTCCCCGAAGGCAAATTGACCGCCGATGGTGAGATCAATGAGTTCAAGGGCGGGGTGACGCGGATTCTCGAAGAGACGCCGGTGCCGGTGATCCCGCTGGCGTTGCAGGGCTTGTGGGGGAGTTTTTTCAGCCGTGATCCGAACAAGGGCGTGTTCCGCCGGTTGTGGTCGCGGGTGACGGTGGTAGCCGGCACTGCGGTGGAGGGCGCCGAGCCTGAGAAACTGCGGGCGGTGGTGGGGGCTTTGCGCGGAACGGTTAGATAATGGGTGTCTGTTCGGGCCCTATCGCTGGCAAGCCAGCTCCCACAGGGATTGATGGTGTGCCTCCACTGGGTGGCAAAACATAGAACCTGTGGGAGCTGGCTTGCCAGCGATGAGGCCTAGGCCTAGGTGCTGATCTTCAGGCCAATCAACCCCGCGACAATCAACCCCACACTCACCAGCCGAAACAGCGCCATCGACTCGCCAAACAGCACGATCCCGGCAATCACCGTGCCCACGGCACCGACTCCGGTCCAGATCGCATAGGCGGTGCCCAGCGGCAATTCCTTCATGGCAAGACCGAGCAAGCCAAGGCTGATGGCCATGGCGGCAATGGTCAGTGCGGTGGGGAGCGGGCGGCTGAAACCGTCGGTGTATTTCAGGCCAACAGCCCAGCCGACTTCGAACAGGCCGGCGCAAAACAGGATGATCCAGGACATGAGAGACCTCCATCGAATGACGGGGTCGTCCCCAGATAAATGACTCGATTGAGTCGCAAGGCCGTCCTCGCGATGGGCAGTATCTTGCCCATCATCTACCCGGGGATCAAGTTGGCCGATCAGTCCGCTGCTTGCTGCGCCGCCACGTCGCGGTCTTCTTTCTCGCTCATGCGGCGGAAGTAGGTCGAGAGCAGCGCTCCGGAAATGTTGTGCCATACGCTGAACAACGCACTCGGCACCGCCGCCAGCGGCGAGAAGTGCGCACTGGCCAGCGCGGCGCCCAACCCGGAATTCTGCATGCCGACTTCCAGCGCCAGGGATTTGCGCTGGGCCAACGGCAGTTTGAACACGCGTCCGGTGAAGTAGCCCAGCAAGTAGCCGAAGCTGTTGTGCAGCATCACCACCGCCATGATCAACAGGCCCGACTCGGCAATCTTCGCCTGGCTGGCGGCGACCACGGCCGTAACAATGATCACAATGCTGACCACCGACACCAGCGGCAGCACGTCCACCGCGTGCCGCACCTTGTCGCCGAGCATGCGCTGGGCGAGCACGCCGAGCACGATCGGCAGCAGCACCACTTGCAGGATCGACCAGAACAGCTCCATGAACGACACCGGCAACCAGGCTGAAGCCAGCAGCCAGATCAGCGCCGGGGTCAGCAGCGGAGCGAGCAGAGTGGTGACAGCGGCAATGGCCACCGACAACGCCAGGTCGCCACGGGCCAGCCAGGTCATGACGTTGGACGACGTGCCGCTCGGGCAGCAGCCGACCAGGATCACACCGACAGCGATTTCCGGCGGCAGGTGAAACGCCTGGCACAGCAACCACGCCACGCCCGGCATGATGATGAAGTGCGCGACCACGCCCAGCGCCACGCGCCACGGATGGCGGGCGACTTCGGCGAAGTCTTCGAGTTTGAGGGTCAGGCCCATGCCAAACATCACCAGCCCCAGCAACGGCACAATGGCGCCCTTGAGACCGATGAACCAGTGCGGTTGCAGAAACGCGATCACCGCGAAAATCAGCACCCAGTAAGCGAAGGTGTTGCCGACAAAGCGGCTCAGTGCAGCCAGTGCGCGCATGGTCTGGTCCTTAATGTTGATTTGCAAGAACACCCCAAATCAAATGTGGGAGCGGGCTTGCTCGCGAAAACGGTCTGACAGTCGACATAGATGCTGAATGTAAAGACGCCTTCGCGAGCAAGCCCGCTCCCACAATGAAAAAATGGTGCGTCAGCTTAGATCCCCTGCGGCGTCTCTTCTCCGCCCAACGCTTCGACCAACGCCGGCAGGAAGTCGCCGAAGGTCAGCATCATCAGGGTGAAGCTGGCGTCCAGTTGGCCGAGGGCTTCTTCGCCGCCGTCCTGTTCGGCCTGGTCTTGCAGCAGGTCTTCGAACTTCAGGCGCTTGACCACCATTTTGTCGTCGAGCACGAAGGACAATTTGTCCTGCCAGGCCAGGGACAGCTGGGTGACCACTTTGCCGGTGCTCAGGTGCAGTTGGATTTCTTCGCTGGTCAGGTCCTGACGCTTGCAGCGCACAATGCCGCCGTCTTCGTGGGTGTCGCGCAGTTCGCACTCGTCCAGCACGAAGAAATCGTCGGCGGCTTTCTGCGTGGTGACCCACTCGGTCATGGTCGCGGTCGGCGACATTTTTACGGTCAGCGGACGCACCGGCAGGGTGCCGATCACTTCACGCAGGGTCGACAACAAGTCTTCAGCGCGTTTCGGGCTGGCGGAGTTGACCAGGATCAGGCCTTGTTTCGGCGCAATGGCGGCGAAGGTCGACGAGCGACGAATGAAAGCACGCGGCAGGAAGGCCTGGATGATTTCATCCTTGATCTGGTCGCGTTCCTTTTTATAGACCTTGCGCATCTGTTCGGCTTCGATCTCTTCGACCTTTTCCTTCACCGCGTCACGCACCACGCTGCCCGGCAGGATGCGTTCTTCCTTGCGCGCGGACACCAGCAGGAAATCGCCACTGACGTGCACCAGTGGGGCATCTTCGCCCTTGCCGAATGGCGCAACGAAACCGTAGGTGGTCAACTCCTGGCTTGCACATGGACGCGCCAGTTTGGTGGCCAGTGCAGTTTCCAACGCCTCGGCATCAACAGGCAGATCTTGGGTCAGGCGATAGATAAGCAGGTTTTTGAACCACATGGGACAGGTCTCTCCTTTATGCAAAGGGGGGCATTATTGTCTTCGCGGTGCGATAGGCCAACCCTTCTCTAAGCCTTTGGAAGGCCTGCAAAAATTAATTAAAAAAGTGCTTGCCAGAGGTAGGGTCGCTCCGTAGAATGCGCGCCACACCGAACGTGAAGGGTGATTAGCTCAGCTGGGAGAGCGTCTGCCTTACAAGCAGAATGTCGGCGGTTCGATCCCGTCATCACCCACCATTCGCATTCAGTGTTACGCGCAGCGGTAGTTCAGTCGGTTAGAATACCGGCCTGTCACGCCGGGGGTCGCGGGTTCGAGTCCCGTCCGCTGCGCCATATTCGGTAACCTGGAACGCTGAACGCCAGGTCACCACAGAAAGCCCGCTAAAGCGGGCTTTTTGCTGTCTGCAGATTGTGATATTTCCTGCGGTGCGCTGGGTTTTTACAGTGATTCAGCTTTTTTTTGATGAATTTGTCATTTAAATCAGCACGTTAAGAATTTCTGTGGCAGAATGCGCCCCGCAACGAAGGTAAAGGGTGATTAGCTCAGCTGGGAGAGCGTCTGCCTTACAAGCAGAATGTCGGCGGTTCGATCCCGTCATCACCCACCACTTTCCACGTTACGCGCAGCGGTAGTTCAGTCGGTTAGAATACCGGCCTGTCACGCCGGGGGTCGCGGGTTCGAGTCCCGTCCGCTGCGCCATATTTCGCTTTCAGGGCCCACTGAACACCCGGAAGCTAAAAAGAAAGCCGCTTATATAAGCGGCTTTTTTTGTGCCCTGAATTTGAGCCCAGGGATTTGTGCAGCGCTCAGGGCGCTGACGCTTCGGCATTGCGCGCGTGCCGATAATCGCTCACCGCCTCATACACAGCTTTGCGCAGCCGATTGATACCACCAATCGGCCGGTGCGCTTCAATGCCGAACCAGGGGTTGAAGGATTGGTTGTCGCAGGCCAGGTTCAGCGACGGGGTGTCGAAATCCTGCGCCGGGACTTTGATCCGCGCCACCGTTTCGAACGGTGCATCGCTTTCCTTCCACTCGATGCTGGTGTCCTCGATCGGCATGAAGCGGCTGGCGTCCTGGCGCTGGATCTGCAGCACAAAACAGGCGGGTACGCGGTCGGTGGACAACTGCTGATTCAGGGCGCTGCGCAGAAAGTTCGGCAAAGCCTGATTCTGTGGCGGCACGCTGTAAGCCGGGCAGCTGTCGGCGTCAGGCGCTACGCGAAACTTGGCGTTGACCCCGCCGAACTTGTACGGCGACACCGAGAAGTAAGTGGTCTGCGTCGGGCTGGCCGGCGGCGATGACAGCGTGGCCAGGGCAATGAACAAATGCCGAACCTGCCAATTCAGCGGGTTCCAGCCCGGAAAGAACGCCATGATCTTTTTGCCGTCAGCTTGGGCAGCTACGTTCTGGCGGTACTCGGCGACATCGCTGACGAAGAAGTTCGGGTGACTGAACATCACGAAATCCTGTTCGCCCCGCGCCTGCTGGTCTTCCAGCAGTTGCTTGCCGGGCACGTTGTGCAGTTTCAGCGCCATGCCTCGGGCGTCGCGGATGCTGTCGAACTGCGGGTAGGCGTTGCCATTGGATAGGCGCAGGGTCGCTGGCCAGGTTTTCCCGACTTCGGCGAACACGCCTTGGCGCAAGTCTGCCGGCAAATCCGCCAACACCTGGACTTCGGCTTTCACGCATCCATGGGCCTTGGCGTGGGCATCGCGCAGGTAGCGGGTGCTCTCGCGGTGTTGGTCGACGATGCGTACGGCGGTCTGAATGATGTCTTGGGTCATCAAGGCTTCGCCGGGCGGGACCTGCTCCAGCGCCGACACCGGGCCACGATGCTGCCAGGCGAACCAGGCGGCGCTGATGCCCCAAATCACTAAGCCTACGATCAGCACCCGCATCAGCAGTTTGCCCAGCAATGCACCGAAGCGCAGCCAAAGGGTCCTCAACATAGTCAGCTCCTTGCAGCCACGACAACGGTCATGGCAATTGCGATTCCAGTGGGCCACCCAAGACTTTCAGGTATTCCAGCAGTGCCCAGCGTTCTTCCGGTTGCAGCAAGCGGCCGATCACCCCGTTGCCCCGCGCGCCGGCGCGAAATTCGTGACCGCTGTTGTGGTTGCCGGTAATCCGCGTGTCGAACACAAAGCCGTTGGTAAAGGCCTCGGTGCGATAACCCAAGTGCTGCGGGTCGTACTCGAAGTTGCCTTTATAGAAGGTGGTTGCGCGTTCATCTTGCGGTGAGAGCAATTGATACAGGCTCGGCACCGAACCGTTATGCAGGAACGGCGCGGTCGCCCATACGCCGGCCAATGGCCGAGCCTTGTAGGCGCGCAATTCGCGCACGCCGATCGGCAGGCCAAAACCGTCCATGTCGGGTTTCTCGGCGGGGGTGACGCCGGCTTCGCGATAGGCGCGCTGTTCCACGAACGCGGTGATATACGCCAGGCCTTTCGCGACGGACAGCTGGCTCAGATTCAAGGGCTCGGTCGGCTTCGGATGCAATTGCACCTCCAGTGCCTTCAACTCATCCGGGTTCCACTGCAAAGCCGTCACGTCGTAGCGGTGGTCAGCAATGTTGTTGGCCGCGCCAGGGTCGGTACCAATAAAAGCGACTGGCAGCATTTTCAGTTTCTGCACCCAGCGACCATTGATCTGCGCAGTGCTGGGCACATGGCATCCGGCGCAGTTTTCGATGAACAGCGCGCGACCCTTGCTCGCCAGGGACTTATCCACAGTGCCGAGCACCTCTTCGGGCCAGGCGGGCGGCTTCAATCGTTGCAGGGTCTGTTCAATCAGATGCAAATCGCGAACCCGTACGCTGGACGGGTAACGGGCGTCGCCCTCGAGCGGCTGGCGATTGTCATCGAAGAAATTCAGCGTCGCACCTACGCCTAGCGCCTCGCCGATATTGCGGGCCATCGGTTGCTCGGCCGAGCCGTTCCACTGCACCCAATCGAATGTCCACATGTCCCACAGTTGCGGATAATCCACCGGCGCGTCAGCCACTCGATAATTGGCCGGCGAAATAGCGTCGCCGAAGGTGGCGTTGGCGATGCGCCCGAACGCATCGGTGCGGCCTGGGCCTTCCTGGGTCGGGTAGAGGCCACGGTGGGTGTCGTTCCAGGCGACTTTGACGAAGGTGTCGAGCGAGGCTTTGAATTCCCGGCGCAGTTGTCCGTGACGGGCTTCGTAGTCAGCACCCAGCACCTGGCGGGCGAAGCGCTCGAATTTCCACGGGTTGTAATAGGTCGACACCAGGCTGGCCACCAGGGCCTGGCCGAAGCTGCCGCCCTTGAGCGTCGGCACGCTGGAGGGCAACACATGCTGGGCGGTGCCGCCGTCAATGCGGATCGCCTGACCTTTGAAACGCAGTTCACCGGTGTGGCAAGCGGCGCAGGTAATATCCAGAAATGCTTGCGGGTTGCCTTGATTGAGGTGTCGAGCGAAACCCACGGGCAAATTCCCGGGGTTATTGGGGGTGGCTGTCTGGCGCGGATCCACCAGGAAACCAAAGCGCGCCAAGTACTCGGGGCTGGCGAAACGCTCCTCGGAAAACGGCAGTTCCAGCGCCGTGAACCAGTCATAGCGCAAGCCTTTGACCTGGGTGCCTTGAGGCGTGAAGTAGTAGGTCTGGCGTTCGACAGCACTCCACTGCTCCAGGTAGTGAACCTGCTGCGCCGGGGTGTAGAACGGCAGTTTCGGGTTGGCGGTGTAATAGAGGATCACGGCCAGGCCGATGACCAGTAACACCCCGATCAGCGAGAGTAAGCGCAGGAAGAGACGCAAGTTGAACATCCTTGTCGATTTATCTGCCTGTTATGCCTGAGCCGCGAGTGGCAGGCAAGTGGCCATTACGCCAAAGCGTGTCGTCCGTCTCAGCGAGGGAGGTGGGAATTGCCTGACAGAAACTTCATCCAGGCCCGGGGCAAATTGCGTTAAAAGACCTGAACTTATCGGGAGTTAACTGCTCTCATGCCGGTAGCCATTGGTCGTGGCCGCCTGATAAGCTCGCGGCTTTACTCGATTGCCCTATTGGCGCATGAACAAGGAAATAGCATGAAACAGCATCGGTTGGCGGCGGCGGTGGCCCTGGTTAGCCTGGTACTTGCGGGTTGTGATTCGCAGACCAGCGTAGAGCTGAAAACCCCGGCGCAAAAAGCTTCCTACGGGATTGGCCTGAACATGGGCAAAAGCCTGGCTCAGGAAGGCATGGACGATCTGGACTCGAAGGCTGTTGCCCAGGGCATCGAAGATGCCGTCGGCAAGAAAGAGCAGAAGCTCAAGGACGACGAGTTGGTCGAAGCGTTCGCCGCCCTGCAAAAGCGTGCTGAAGAACGCATGGCCAAAATGAGTGAAGAGTCGGCAGCCGCCGGCAAGAAATTCCTCGAAGACAACGCCAAGAAGCCGGGTATCACCACCACCGCTTCGGGCCTGCAATACGAAGTGGTCAAGAAAGCCGACGGCGCCCAGCCTAAGCCGACTGACGTCGTGACCGTGCATTACACCGGTACCCTCACCAACGGCACCGTATTCGACAGCTCCGTCGAGCGCGGCAGCCCGATTGATCTGCCGGTCAGCGGCGTGATTCCAGGTTGGGTCGAAGGCCTGCAACTGATGCACGTTGGCGAAAAGTACAAGCTGTACATTCCTAGCGACCTGGCTTACGGCGCGCAGAGCCCGAGCCCGGCCATTCCAGCCAATTCGGTGCTGGTATTCGACCTGGAACTGCTGGCGATCAAAGATCCCGCCAAAGAAGACGCCGCCGCCAAATAATTGGTTTCGGTTGCACCGATAACGCCTCGCTTATGCGGGGCGTTGTTGCATCTGGGGTTCACTCATGGGAAAACAAAGCGAACCCAGGCGCCGACGTGAAGTCATAGCCACTAAGGGCGTCGCGCTAGCCGTAGGCGGGCCCCAAGTCAATGAAATATTGGGTTTTTTTATGTGAGTAAAAAACGCCCGATCTGAGTGCAGCCCTTATGCAGCGGGGGTCTCAGCCGTGAAATGCAGCTCTGTTCACAAGGTTATCCACAATTTGTGTGGATAACATTTCAGCGGAGGAAAAGATGAAATCACCGTGGAATTTTGCCCGTTTCCTGCCGCTCGCTGGACGTCTGCTGGCCCGTGGGCGTTTACCCACGCTGTTATTCGCCGTCGCCAGCAAGAGCGCCAGCCAAGGTGGCCGCCTCGGCAAGCTCAAAGACGATTTGCGGCTATTGCAAGCGCTCTGCCTGGCTTACTGGCGAGGCGACTACCGTGCGATCAGCGGCAAGTCGCTGATCGCCGTAGTCGCCGGCCTGATGTACTTCGTCAGCCCGGTGGATGCGATCCCGGATTTCATCCCGGTGTTCGGCATGCTCGACGATGTGGCCGTGCTGGCCTGGTTAATGAAAACCCTCGATAACGAACTCAATGCCTTCCGCGCCTGGCGCAATCGCCAGTCCCCGGAAAAACTGGTGGTGGCCGAGCGCTTGCCCGATACCCCCGAGCAATTGCAACTCCAGGGCCCCAAGAAACATTGAGCCAACCAGGCTTATCCACAGATACATACCCCCGCGACCTTGGCCGCTGTTAGGATTACACTTCTAGGGAAAAGTACTGACTCGCTAAGTGTTGTTGTCCTACGGGGTAAACATGGATATTCAAATAATTACACGCGAAGGCGAGCCCGAATATGCGGTTCTGCCATGGGCTCAGTATCAGGCGTTATTGAAAGCTGCAGGCGTCGACCCAGCACCACGACAGACATCCGCTCCGCCCGCTGCAGCGCTCGACCCGGATCTCCCGGGTTTCGATCAGCTCCGTCATTTGCGCGAAGGGAAGGGAATCGCCGTCGAGGCGCTGGCCCGCACGGTAGGCATCAGCCCGTCATACCTGGCCTTGATTGAAAGCGGTGAGCGTCAACCCGACGCCGCGATTCGTCGCAGCTTGGCCTGGGAACTGGCGGTACCGGGTTGGAGGGAAGAATCGTGAGCGTACGCATCAGTCGTCAACATTGGGATGGTTTGTTGGGGGAACTGGACCAGGCGCGACGCCAGCGGCATTTGTTGACCTACCGCGCATTGCTCGAACGCTTGCAGTTGCCAAGCCCGGCGATGCAGACGCTGACGGCGGCTCTGGAGCATCTGGCCGCGCTGGACGCGCGCGCCGAGCAGCCACTGCGCAGCTCGCTGGTGATCAGCCAGGGCGCCAGTCGTTTGCCGCGCACCGGTTTTTTCGAATGTGTCGAGCGACTCGGACGTTTTTCCGGGCCCTCCGATGGCGTGGCCGCCGCTTCGTGGCACGCCTCGGAAGTGGTCCGGGTGTTCGAGTACGAGTACCCAGAGTCGGCCGAGGCCTGAGTGTTTTTAAGACTCAAGGCCCGCGCCAGTTACTGGCTGGCCCGGCGCCTGTTCCATTGGCCTTGGCTGGTGCGCCAGCCGCGCGGCTGGCGCTGGCTGGAAGGCCAGTTCGCGCGCATGGCCAACCTGGGTGACGTCGGGGCGCAAAGCTTCTATGGGCACATCCTGCTCTTTCGCGGTGTTGGTCTGGGCGCGCGCGAGGAGGGCGTACGTCTGCTGCGTCTGGCGGCGTTGGCGGGGGACGGCAAGGCTGCTTACCAAATGGGCGTGATCAGCCTGTCAGGCGACGTCAGCAAAGCGCCGGACCCAAGCGAAGCGGCCAAGTGGTGGACGATGGCGGCGAAGGCCGGGCATCCGTTGGCTGAGGTCAAGTTGCGAGGGTTGGCGGCTGGTGATTCGGCGTCGTCGCGTGAGGTCTGAGACGCGGGTGCCGATGCCTTCGCGAGCAGGCTCGCTCCCACTCAGGCGAGCATTCATCCGTGGGAGCCTGCCCGCGAAGCGTCTAATGGCGGTCACTTCTGGCCAGCCATGCGCTCCTCAACCACCGGCGTCAGGCTGTCGATCACGTAAATGCTGTAGCCCTGCACGTTCTTCGCGTGATGCTTGGCCTGCGAGGCCATCTCCGCTAACTGGCTGGCATCGAGTTGTCCACAGGCCTGTGGATGCAAATGCACCACGCCAATTGACAGCGATAACAACGCAAACTCCTGACGCACCCCCTGGCGATTGGGCGCGATAAAACACCCAGCTTCCAGATGTTCTGCGCGATAGAAGCGTCGACACTGGCCGTGGAAGTCGTCGAGCAGTTGGTTCAAGCGCTTGCGCCAGTCTTCCGGTCCGAGCACCAGCAAGAAGTCGTCGCCGCCGATATGGCCGACAAAGTCGCGGGAAGGATCGACGCGATCGTTCAGGCATTGCGCCAGGCACAGCAGGACTTCATCACCACGCCCGTAGCCGTAGATGTCGTTAAAGGGTTTGAAGCTGTCGATGTCAACGTAGCAGATCACCGACTCGCGTCCCTGTTGCAGCAGGCGGGTCAGGCACTGCTGGATCGGCACGTTGCCCGGCAACAAGGTCAGCGGGTTGGCATAGCGGGCCTGCTGAATCTTCAGTTCGGTGATCAGCTTCAGCACATCGATCACCCGGCCCAAGCCCAGGTAGGCGCCATTCAGGGTGATGATGAAATCTTCTTCAATGCGCTGGCGGGCGCGGCTGGTGATCAAACGGCTGACCTGTTGCAACGACTGGCTCAGTTCGACGGCAAGAAAATCATCGTTCATCAAGCGGCTTATCGGCTTGCGCGCGAACAGGTCAGTGGCGAAGGGCTTGAGCAGTGCGTCGGACAACGAGTGGCGATGAACGATGCCGCAGGGCTGGCCGGTGTCGTCAAGCACAGCGAGGGAGTTGAGGTTGGCCTGACGCCGAAACGCCTCCAGCACGGTGGCCGTCGGCGTGTCGCGGGAGACGGCCGGCTGATCGTTGAGCAGGGCGCTGAGGTCGCTGCCTTCCTCGCTGAGCGCCACCGCCACGCTTTCCTGCTTCGGCAGCATGTTGCGCGCGTCCCTCGGCGGTTGCTCCTGGGGACGGCAGAGCAAATAACCCTGTATCAGATCGACGCCCATTTCGGTCAACACCGCCAGTTCTTCCGGCAGCTCAATACCCTCGGCGATCACCTGTGCACGGGAGGCCTTGGCGATCTGCAGGATCGAACCGACGAACTCGCGCTTCAGTGCATCCTGGTGAATGCCGTCGATAAAGTGCCGGTCGATCTTCACGTAATCCGGCCGCAGTTCCGACCACAAACGCAGGCTCGAATAACCAGCGCCCAAGTCATCCAAAGCGATGGAGAAGCCCATATCGCGATAATGGTGCAGGGCGGTTTGTAGCAGTTGGAAATCATCGATCGGTGTTTGTTCGGTGAGTTCGATCACTACCTGGCTCGGCGGAATACCGAAATCCTGCAGCAACTGCAACGTGCGACCGGGCTGGTGCGCCGCTTCAAGCAATGTTTCGGGCGAGACGTTGAGGAACAGCTTGCCGGGCAGTTGTTGTTCATTGAAGCGGCGACAGGCGCTTTGCCGGCAGGCGATCTCCAGTTCACTCAAACGACCGGCCTGGCGGGCCACGGCGAACAACGCCAGAGGCGAATGGAGCGGGCTGTTGGACGGGCCACGGGTCAGCGCCTCGTAACCGAGGATACGCCGTTCCGAGAGGCTGAAGATCGGCTGGAACAGACTGTGCAAACCGCTTTGCGCCAGAATTGAACTCAAGGCACTCAGCTGTTCGGTCGTGGTCATGGCGATCTCGGGCGATAAAAAAGGACTGGCGCGAGCCCCGGTGAGGGAGGTCGCGCCAGTCCTGTATTTCACGACAGATTGATGACTGTTTGATGACGCTAGAAGGAGCGGCAGCGTTAAATTGCCATCATCTGCAAGCCTTTTAGTGCTTGGCCACCGTGGTGTTGAGCTTCAGGTAATCCAGCAGAATCCGCCCCGCCTCGCTGAGGTAGGCATCGTCTTCCGGTTTGGTCTTGTCCGGCTCGGCCGCCAAGGCGTCCTCGTCTTCTTTCTTCAGCTCTTTGAGCGGTTCTTCGCCCTTCGCCTTGCGACGAATGTTCTCCATGGCCAGTTGCTTGGCGTCGATATCGGTGTGCTGGGCACGACGATCGGCTTCGTTGAGGCTGACGGTTTTCTCCGCCATCAACTTCTGCGCCAGGGCCAGCTTGTCACGGATGAAGACGAACTCGGCGTCCTTGTCCGAACGCACGTCATGCTCGGACTTGAGCTGCGTGAGGTACGGCTTGAACGGGTCGAGTGCAGGCTTGATCGCCGGCTTGATGGTGTCCCACGGCATGGCTTCCGGCAGGGCGCTTTCACCGATTTCCTTGGTGTCGATGAGCGACGGGAAATCAACATCCGGCAGAACGCCCTGGTGCTGCGTGCTCTGCCCGGAAACCCGGTAGAACTTGGCCAGCGTCAGTTTCAGCTCGCCATGGTTCAGCGGTTGAATGGTCTGCACGGTGCCTTTGCCGAAGGTCTGGCCGCCGATGATCAACGCGCGGTGATAGTCCTGCATGGCACCGGCGAAGATCTCTGAAGCCGACGCGGACAAGCGGTTGACCAGCAATGCCATCGGGCCTTTGTAGAAAGCGCCCGGGTTTTCGTCTTCCAGCACATCGACCCGGCCATCGGCGTTACGCACGAGCACGGTCGGGCCTTTGTCGATAAACAGGCTGGTCAGCTCGGTGGCTTCCTGCAACGAGCCGCCGCCGTTGTTGCGCAGGTCGATGACCACGCCGTCGACTTTCTCTTTCTGCAGTTCGGTCAGCAGTTTCTTGACGTCGCGGGTGGTGCTCTTGTAGTCCGGGTCGCCGGCACGGAAGGCCTTGAAGTCCAAGTAGAAGGCCGGAATCTCGATGACTCCGAGCTTGTAGTCCTTGCCATCCTGCTTGAGGTTGAGCACGGACTTCTTCACGGCCTGGTCTTCGAGCTTCACCGCTTCACGGGTAATCGGCACGATCTTGGTGGTCTGGTCGTTCGGCGCATTGCTGGCCGGAATCACTT
The DNA here is from genome assembly GCF_031583775.1 of Pseudomonas rhizozeae. NCBI lineage: Bacteria > Pseudomonadati > Pseudomonadota > Gammaproteobacteria > Pseudomonadales > Pseudomonadaceae > Pseudomonas > Pseudomonas rhizozeae. The sequence goes on along the minus strand of NZ_JAVLSB010000041.1, from coordinate 2,122 downwards.
CGAGGCGCACCACGGTGCCTTTCGGCCCACGGATCAGTTTGACCACTTCGTCCAGGCGCCAGCCGACCACGTCGACCATTTCCTTGTCCGCCTGGGCCACGCCGATGATCTTGTCCGCCGGCGCGACCTGTTTGGTCTTGTCCGCAGGACCTGCCGGCACCAGCCGGACGATTTTCACCTGGTCGTTGTCGCTCTGCAGCACGGCGCCAATGCCCTCGAGGGACAGGCTCATGTTGATGTCGAAGTTTTCCGCGTTATCCGGCGACAGGTAATTGGTGTGCGGATCGTAGGACATGGCGAAGGTGTTGATGTACGCCTGGAAGATGTCTTCCGCGCGCGTCTGATCCAGGCGTGCCAACTGGTTCTTGTAGCGCTTGGTCAGGGTTTCCTGGATCTGCTTGGGCTCTTTGCCGGCGATCTTCATGCGCAGCACTTCGTCCTTGACGCGCTTGCGCCACAAGTCGTCGAGCTCGGCAGAAGATTTCAGCCACGGAGCGTCCTTGCGGTCGATCAGCAAGGTTTCCTTGGTGGTGAAGTCGATCTTGTCGACACCTTTGTTCAGCTCGGCCAAGGCGAAGTCCAGACGCGCCTTGACGCGGTCCAGATAGCGTTTGTAGATGGTGAACCCCGCGTTCAGGTCGCCACTCTTGAGGAAGTCGTCAAACTGGGTTTTCCATTTGTCGAATTCAGCAATGTCGCTGGCCATGAAATAGCTGCGCGAAGGGTCCAGCAGCTTGAGGTAGCTGTCGTAGATAATCACCGAACGGGCGTCATCCAGCGGCGGCTTGCTGTAGTGGTGACGCTTGAGCAACTCGACGACGTTAAGGCTGGCGATCACCTCGTCACGGTCAGGCTGAAGCTTGTCCCAGCTATTGGCTGCGAACGTATTGGCCGACATCGACAAACTGCCGAGGCCAATGAAAAGAGCGAGTGCGGTGCTGGGGAACAAATGCTTCATGCTGATTCGACGCGGGGACAATTGATAACGCATATTAGGCCGTCTTTGAAGTCGCCGGTACCCGAGGTTCTACGCAAACTGCCAAGCGGCACGTTTTCGTACGACCGGGGCCGGTCGCATAATGCAAAAAGCCCGGCGCTATAGCTACGGGCTCAGTCCAGACTCACTATGGAGGCACTGTGAAGGCATTGCAAGGCGTTGAAGGTCAAGTGGAGTGGGTTGAGACGCCTCGTCCTACCTGCGATGTAGGACAAGTCCGCATCCAAGTCGCGGCGGCAGGTCTCAATCGAGCCGATTTGTTGCAAAAAGCCGGGCTCTATCCGCCGCCTCCGGGGGCGAGCGAGGTGCTCGGCCTGGAGTGTTCCGGGGTGATCAGTGAGGTTGGCGCGGGGTCGTCGTGGCAAGTCGGAGACCGGGTCTGCGCCTTGCTGGCAGGGGGCGGCATGGCTGAGGAGGTGGTGGTCGACGGTCGCCATGTGCTGCCTGTGCCGGACGGCGTGTCGCTGGTCGAGTCCGCGGCGTTGCCCGAGGTGTACGCCACGGTCTGGCTGAATGTGTTTCAACTTGCGGCGCTCAAACCCGGTGAGAAAATTCTCCTGCACGCCGGGGCAAGTGGAATTGGTTCAGCCGCCATTCAGCTGTGCAAGGCGTTTGGCAACCCGTGTTGGGTCAGCGTGGGCTCGGCCGAGCGTCTGAGTTACTGCCAGCAGCTAGGCGCCCAGGGCGGGGTGATTCGCACCGACGGCCTCGATGGATTGAAAGACCTGGGGCCGTTCGACGTGATTCTCGACCCGGTCGGCGGCCAGTACGCAGCATTGAACCTCAAACTGCTGGCGCTCGACGGCCGCTGGGTGCTGATCGGTTTGATGGGCGGGCGCGAAGCGCCGCTGGACCTTGGGCCGTTGTTGGCCAAGCGCGTGCAGTTATTGGGCTCGACATTGCGCAGTCGCAGCGATCAATTCAAGGCTGACCTGCTCAGCGACCTGAACCAGCACGTCTGGCCGCTGTTCGCCGAAGGCCGCTTGCGCCCGCAACTGGCCAAGACCTTTGCGATCAAGGATGCCGAAGCAGCGTTTGCCGAACTGGCGAGCAATACCGTGGCTGGGAAGCTGGTTTTGGTCATTGACGAAAGCCTCAGCTGAGCGAGGACATTTGTGGTGAAGG
>NZ_JAVLSB010000040.1:0-12120 GCF_031583775.1 Pseudomonas rhizozeae | reverse complement strand
GGAGTGAGGGTATGCCGAGCCTAGGCGAGGCACCGAATGGAGGGGATTAGAGCCTTTGGTTACTTTGGGCTTTTCAAAGTGACCCGCTGTAAGAGCGGAACCATAAGCAGTCATCACATAAATAATGGATATGTACACCTGCAAAATTTCTAGTGCCTGAACAGAAGCCATCGCTGGCAAGCCAAGCTCCCACAGGGTTTCGGGACATCCGCCATTAACTCACCAGCAGGGAGATAGCCATCGCTGGCAAGTCGAATCGTCGCACCGCAGCTTCCACAGGGGAATGCGTACCACCCGAAGCCAGGTCGGCTAATAGGCCGCCTCGTCAACCCACTCACAGCCCTGACGACAACCCAGCGACCGCGAAACCTTCCACCCAGACAAAAAAATGCCCGACTCTCACCAGTCGGGCATTTTACGTTTCAGGTCAGGCTTCAGAACTCATACTTCGCGGTCAACTGCAGGTTGCGCGGTTCGCCGTAGAACGTGGTGTCGAAGTTGCCCAGCCCCGTCAGGTACTTCTTGTCGAACACGTTATTGGCATTGACCGTCAGGCTCAGATGCTCGTCCACCTGATAGCGAGTCATCAGGTCGACCAGGGTGTAGCCGCCCTGTTTGATCAGGTTGTAGTCGCCAATCGAGCCGTTGTAGATGTTGCCGTAGAACGCGCTCTGCCAGCTCACGCCGCCGCCGACGGTGACTTTGTCCAGCACGCCGGGCAAACGATAGGTGGTGAAGGTGCGCACCACGTGTTCCGGTTTGCTGGTGGACAGCGGGAAGCCGAAGATGCGCTGGCTGTCTTTGTCGCGGGTGCGGGCGTAGGTGTAGCCGGCGGAGATGTTCCAGCCTTCGGCCAGTTCGCCGGCCAGTTCCAGCTCGATGCCTTTGGTGGTGGCGCCAGAGATGGCTTCGTACACGTCCTGCCCGGTGGTGGTGTCGGTGGTCAGGTATTGCGCGACGTTGTCCTGCTCGATCTGGAAATACGCCAGGCTGGCGTTCAAGCGGCCGTCGAAGTAGGCGGCTTTCAGGCCGGCCTCGTAGGCGTCGCCTTCCACCGGCTCGAGGGTCGCGCCGCTGGTGTCCTTGTAGATCTGCGGCTGGTAGATCTTGGTGTAGCTGGTGTACAGCGAGTAGGTGTCGTCGAGGTCGTAGACCACGCCGGCGTAAGGGGTCACGACCCCGTGTTCCTTATAGCTGGCGTGGGTGTCGGCGGTGCCGTCGTTGTAGTTGTAGTCCTCGTTGTACTTGAAGGTGCTCAAGCGGCTGCCGAGGATCAGCGACAGGTCGTCGGTGGGGCGGAAGCGCGTGGCCAGGTACACGCCGTTCTGGCTCTGGGTGCGTTCGTACTTGCCGTTTTTCGGGAAGTCCGGTTTAGGCAGTTCGCCGTTCCAGTCGAAGATGCTGCCCGGCACCAGCGAGGAGGCGCTGGTGTTGTAGGTGGCACCGGTCTGGCGCGAGTGCGAGGTCATCACGCCGGCGACCAGTTCATGTTCGCGGCCGCCCAAGGAAAAAGGGCCGGAGATGTTGACGTCGGCGGTGTCCTGCACGCGATGGCCTTCCCAGCGGCCCCAGTACAGGAACATGCCTTCGCCGGTGACCGGGTCCGGGTTGCCGCCGCTGGCCGAGGCCAGGCGCGTGTCGTGGTCGGAGACTTTTTCGTTGAGGCTGACTTTGAGTTTCCAGTCATTGGCCAGGGCTTGTTCCAGCGAGGCGAAGTAGGTGGTGCTGTCGAAATCACGACGGCTCCAGTCAGCGCCCGGGTTGAAGCTGCGTGGGAAATCGGTGCGAGAACCGTCCGAGAAGTACACCGGGTTACCGGTCCAGGACGAGCCGCGCGGGGTGGTGCTTTGCTTGTCGATGCCGAAGGTCAGCAGGGTGTCGTCGGTGAGGTCGGCTTCGAGGATGCCGTAGTAGACGTCTTTCTTCTGCGTGTAGTTGTCGATGTAGGAATTCTTGTCCTGGTAGGCGCCGACGAAGCGGCCGCGCACGCTGCCGGAATCGTTCAGCGAACCGGAGATGTCGCCTTCGGTGCGGTAGTTGTCCCAGGACCCAGCGGTGGCGCTGATCGAGGCCTTGAAGTCCTTGGTCGGTTTCTTGCGCACCAGGTTGACGGTGGCGGACGGGTCGCCGTTGCCGGTCATCAGGCCGGTGGCGCCCTTGATCACTTCAACGCGGTCGTAGGTGGCCATGTCGATGTGGGTCGCGCCTTCGTCGTATACCCCGTCGTAGATCGAGTTGACGCCGTCGTACTGGTAGTTGGTGATGGCGAAGCCGCGCGCCGAATATTCGGTACGGTCGCTGTCGTATTGCTGCACCGAGACGCCGGGCGTGTTGCGCAACACGTCGCCGATGTTCTTGGCGCCCAGGTCGTCCATTTGCTGACGGGTCATAACTGTCACCGACTGCGGGGTTTCACGCAGGGTCAGGGGCAATTTGGTCGCGGTGGTGGTGGCGCCGGTGGTGTACGAACCTGTGTCTTCGGTCTTCAGGCCAAGGGCCTGGCCGGAGATGGTGGTCGCGCCCAGTTGCAGGCTCGACGAGCCGCCGGACACCAGGGTGACGCTGTTGCCGTTGATCTGGAACGAAATGCCAGTGCCCAGCAGCAAGGCTTTCAGGGCGTCGGACGGCTCCAGCGAACCGGACACTGCACGGCCCTTGATTCCGGCCACCTGGTCCGGGCTGTAGAGGATTTGCAGGTTAGTTTGCATACCCAGTTCAGTCAGGGCCGACGCCAATGGCTGCGATGCGATATTGACCTTGACCGGCGCGGCGTTGGCCATGTTGCTCCCCAGCAACGTGGCGGTCAGCAGAACGCTGGTGAACAGGCTGCGGTGCAGTGTCGGGCGCTGAACCGCCAGCGCGAGAGGGGTGCGGCGTGGATTGAGTCGCATTGCTTGCCTATGCTCCTGAAAAGTCTTGTGCAGAGTTTATTGTTAATAGGAATGATTATTAGACGAGGCGGGTTCGCAAAACCGGAAAGAAATCGGTGAAATAAATCCGCAATCGTTGCTGGCTCCAATCCTCATGGGTCTTGTGTCAGGCCGGGGCCAGCTCGGTGACCACCCGGCCGCTGTCCATCCGCACCAGTTGATCGGCCACATCGAAATAACGGTCGTCGTGGGAAATGACGATGATGGTTTTGCCCAGGCGTTTGAGGTCCGGCAGCAGCTCGGTGTAGAAAATCCGCCGGAAGGTCGGGTCCTGGTCGGCGGCCCATTCGTCGAACACCAGCACCGGACGCTCCTCGATCCAGGCGTTGACCAGCGCCAAGCGTTTGCGCTGGCCGGTGGACAAATCGGTGGTGGTGAAGCTGCCGTCCTTGACCCGAACCTTGTGTGCGATCTCCAGGCGTTGCAGGTATTTGTTGGCGTCGTCGGGGATGTGCTGGTCGCCCTGGATCACGTCATCGAACAGGTAGTAGTCGGCGAACACCGTGGTGAACAGCTGCCGATAGTCATCGCGATTGTGCGCGTCGATGGCCTCGCCGTTTACCCGGATTGCCCCGTGATGCGGGGTGTACAGCCCAAGCAGCAGCTTGATCAGGGTGGTCTTGCCGCAACCGTTTTCGCCAACGATGAAGGTGATGTCGCCCTGTTTGATCGTCAGGTTGACCGGGCCCAAATGGAACGGCGCTGCACCGTCCACCGCCGGGAAAGCGAAGCGCACATCGTCGAGTTTCAGCTCGTGCACGGCACTTTGTACGTGGCCTTGGTCGCTGAGCAGCAGGTGCGGTTCCGGGGTGGAAAACTGGTCGGACAACTCGGCGATGCGGCGAAAGGCGATCTGCGCGCGGCTGACGATCGGCAGGGTGCTGATCAGGTGTTCCAGCGGGCCTTTCATGTACAGCAGCACCAGCACGAAGCCGCTCATGACGGTCTTGTCGGCACTGGGCCAGAAGGTTTGCAGCGCCAGCGCCAGGCCGATCACCACGAAGAACAGCATCGAACCGAAAGTCTTGGCGATCACGAAGGTGTTGATAGAGCGCACCTGGGTGTTGCAGATGAATTCGGCGGTGGCCTTGATCCCGGAGACAAACATGCGTTGCCGGCGCGGGCGATGGATGCGCAATTCCTTGGCGCCCTCGGCGATGGCGTTGTAGTGCTTTTGCAGTTCGTCCTCGGCTTCGCGGGCGGCCATGAAACCTTGCACGCCTTTGCTCTGGGCGTAGGCCTGGATGGCGCTGCCGATCAGGATCGCGGCGACCATGATCAGGAACATCGGCCACGACAGAATCGCCAGGTAACCCATGCAGCCGAGGGTCACGGTCAGGGAAATCGCCAGCGGCGCGAAGGCGAAGGCGAAGTCGCTGATGGTGTCGACGTCGTGGGTCAGCACCGGGATCAGGCGGTGGCTGCGGTAGCGCTCAATTTGCTCGATCGGCGCCGACAACACCTTCTCCCCCAACTGTTTGCGCAGCTTGGCGATGATGTGCTGGCCGACGTAGTTGGTGCCGATGTCGGAGCAGATCGAACTGAGCAACGCCAGCAGGCACAAGCCGCCAAACAGCACGACCACGCCCTGGGTCAGGCCGCTGTCGGAATGCAGGGCATTGTTGATGGTCGCCAGCAGCACCGTGACACTCAAGCCGCCAATCATGCCCAGGGCAATCGAGGCAATGACGATCAGGCGAAAGGGTTTGAGCAAGACGAACAACTCGCCGAGCACGCCACGGGTTGGCTGGGACATGGAAGACAATTCCTTGGGTCATAAGGCAGATACCCAATAGAACGTATGGTGCAGGGGTTTATTTAGCGACGGCTGACTGGTGGTGAATGGAGCGGTGGATAGAAAAACAGTGTGGGAGCGAGCCTGCTCGCGAAGAGGCCTTCAGCTTCGGCATCTTGGGTGACTGACAAATAGCTTTCGTCGGAACGCCGCCCGGAGCCGGTTCGCTCCCACAGGTGTGCAAACCCGGCGTCCATGCTCACAACTCCCTGACCACCCGGAACCCCAGCCAGTCGCCGCGGGCTTGGGGGTATTGGCTGTTGCGGTTGCCGGAGCGGGAAAACACCGGCGCTTCGCCCCAGTCGTTGCCGCGGATGCGCACTTCTTCGCAAGTGCCGTCCATCCAGGCGCTGCCGTCGGTGGGGGCACCGAGGTAGTTGTCGTGGGTGCAATCCTGGACCCATTCGTAGACGTTGCCGTGCATGTCGTACACGCCGAAGGCGTTGGCCGGGTAGCTGCCCACCGGCGAGCTGTAGCTGTAGCCGTCCGCCGGGCCGTAGGTGTTGGCGTGTTTGGCGATGCTGTATGCCTTGCCCGCATCGAACGGGAAGGGAAACGGCCCGCTGCTACCAGCGCGCGCGGCGTATTCGCGCTGGGCTTCGCTGACCATGTGGTAATTCTGCCCGGTTTTTTTCGACAGCCAGGCGACGTAGGTTTTTACGTCCTCATAGCTCATGCATACCGCCGGCTGGCGCGGGGTTTGCGGATAGCGCGGCTTGCTCGCCACGCACTCGCGGCCGGGGCGGGTGTCGCCATTGGCGATGACCACGCCACTCTCACGCACGTAGCTGTCCCACTCGCCGGCGGTCACCTGGAAACGGCTGATGGCAAAGGGGCGGGCGAAGGTCACGTCGTGCAGCGGCCCTTCATCGGGCTCGCGGCCGACTTCATCGTCCGGGGTGCCCATTTGGAACGTGCCGGCGGGCAGCACGACCATTTCCGGGCAGTCGCGGCAGTCTTTGAACACCTTGCCCGGTGCCGGCGGTGTGGCGGCTTGGGCGCTTATCGGCAGCAGGCCGGTCAGCAGGGCGGCCAGCGCCAGGGTATGCAACAAGTCAGGCTTCATCGGTCGTCTCGCTTAAAGAAAATTCACAAAGTCTTGCCCAGCACCGCCATGAAGCGATCGATCTGCTGCTCGTCGTTGAGCAGGCCGGGGGCAATGCGGATCACCGGGCCGGCGTCACGGTCCACCGCGTCGCACACCACGCGTTGCTGCATCAGATAAGCGGCGGTCTGGTCGCAGTCCTTGCCCTTGATTCGGAAGAAGGTGAACCCGGCGGACAGTTGCGGACTGTGCGGTGTCACCAGTTCAATCGCTGGATGCTCGAGCAGGCGGTTTTTGGCATAGGTGTTCAGCCCATGGATGCGCGCTTGCACCTGCGCTTTGCCGAGTTCCAGGTGCAACTTGAAGGCTTCGTCGACGGCCCAGCGGTGTTCGAAACTGTGGTAACCGCCGGGAGTCATGATGGTCGAGAAAGACGTGGCTTCGGAGAAGGTCGGGATGGTCGGCGTCAGGTCTTTGAGTTCGGTGGAGCGCGCGCAAATCAGCCCGGTGCCGCGCGGGCCGAACAGCCATTTGTGGGTGCCGGCGATAAAGAAGTCGCAGTGCATGGCCGGGAAGTCGAGGTCTTCGACGCCAAACCCGTGCACGCCATCGACCACGTAGAGAATCCGGTCTTTCTCGTCGCGATTACGGTTGTGCCGCGCCACCAATTGGCCGATCTCGCCGATTGGCAGTTTCACGCCGCTGCCGGACTGCACCCAGGTCATGCCGAGCACCCGCGTCTGCGGGCGGATGCCTTGCTCGATCGCAGTCAGCACTTCATCCGCCGACACCTCGCGGCTGCTGTTGAACAGCTTGAGCTTGCGCACCTGCACGCCGTCCTTTTGCTGGCGGTAGGCGAGGGCGTAATTCGTCGCGTAATGCTCGTGTTCCGTGGTGAGGATTTCCTGGTCCGGGCGCACATGAATGCCGCCGTAAATCAGCGCCAGTCCTTCAGTAGTGCTGCCGGTGAGGGCGATCTGTTCGGGGGCGGCGTTCAGGTAGCGACCGGCCCAGACCCGCACGTTGTGCTCGCGTTTTTCGGTTTCGCCCAGGTCCCAGTCCATCGCCAGCCCAGGGTTGCGGTCGAGGCTGGCGCGGTAGCGCTCGATGGCTTCACGCACCGGGCGCGGGTGCGAGGTCACCAGGAAGTTGGCGAAGTGCAGGTAGCTCGGATCCTGGTCGAACAACTGGCGCAACCGGGCCCACTTGTCAGCGGAGGATGACCCCGCCAGCGACGGCGCGGCGCTGGCCTGGGCAGGCAGTGCCACGGCGGCGCCGAGGGGCAGGGCGGCGGCGAAGATCCCGGCCTGCTTGAGAAAGGAACGGCGATTGGTCATGGTTCGGTTCGCTTTGGCAAAAGGGGCTCAGTGGCTGGCGAGCGGTTTCGAGGACTGCTGCACCTGCTCCCAGACCCGCAGGAAATTGCCGCCCCAGAGCTTGGCGATGTCCGCTTCGCTGTAGCCGCGGCTGAGCAATTCGGCGGTCACGTTGCGTGCCTCGCTGACGTCCTTCCAGCCATCCAGGCCGCCGCCGTCGTTGAAGTCAGAACTGATGCCAACGTGGTCGATGCCGATTTTTTTCACCGCGTAGTCAATCGCGTCGCCGTAGTCCTTGAGCGTGGCTTTCGGTTCCTCGTCGACAATCGCGTAGAGCTGGCTGGCGTACTCGCCGAAGCGCTGCTCGGGCCACACGGTAATAATCGGGTCGCCGGGCATCAGTGCCATTTCCAGGCCTTGCAGCGGTTGCAGATCAAAGCGTGCACGCAGGGCGTTGAGCTTGTCCTGCGTGGACTGGCTGAGCGGGCGGAGGTAGGTCGGGAAACCGACGATCTGCACCACGCCGCCACTGTTCTTGATCAGTTGCATTTCCTGGTCGCTGAGGTTGCGCGGGATGTCCACCAGGCCACGGGGCGCCGAGTGCGAAGCCACCATCGGCGTGCGGCTGAGCTGCGCGACTTGCTCCAGGGCCTTGGTCGACATCTGCGACACATCGATGATCACCCCGAGGTCGTTGAGGCGGTGCACCGCTTGCTGGCCGATTGCCGACAAGCCGCCCAGGGCATCGCGTGAATCGTTGAAGAATGGCAACGGCCGCGACGAATCGGCCCAGGCGTTGTTGCCGACATAGCTGAAGCCGAACATGCGCATGCCGCGCGCGGCCCAGCGGTCGAGGGCGTTGAGATCGTTGCCCAGCGGGTAGGCGTTGAGCATGCTGATGAAAATCGCGAACTTGCCTTCGCCGTGCAGGCGCCGGAAGTCGGCGGGGGTGTAGGCAATGGCGACCTGATTGGGGAAGTCGCGCACCAGTGTGCTGATGATTTTGAAGCGGGTTTCCTGCTCGAACCGCGCCTCTTCGACGAACCCGGCGGTGGGACGGTGCGGGGCGTTGGCGCCGTTCCAGATTTCCGGCCAGCCGAAAATCGTCAGTGCCGCGCCGGACAAGCGCCCGCGCGCAATTTTCACCAGGTCGAACTGGCCGCTACCGTCCTTATCGGCTTCGTTGCCGGCGGTGCCGAAATCCAACGGCACGGTGATGTGGCTGTCGAAGGACAGCAGGCGCTCTTGCAGTTCGTCGGCCTGCTTCATTACTTTGATCGGGTAGCCGGGGTTGTCCCGGAACGCGTAATCCCAGATCGCGAAGCCGGTGCCGGCGGCAATCGCCAAGGCCAGCGGCAGGCCCAGGTACAGGGCCTTTTTCGAACGTGGTTTTGTCATCGCCATCTCAGTCAGTTTCGCCGTCGAAATGCAGGCGCAGGGGCCTTTGCTATCTGGGAAGAACGAGTGACTGGCGGTGGAATTTAGTGCCTGGGGCTGGCCTCTTCGCGAGCAGGCTCGCTCCCGCAAGTTCAGCGCATACCCTGTGGGAGCGAGCCTGCTCGCGAAGCTTGTAAATTTATCCCGCCAACACTCGTTCTAGCTTGGATAAAGCCTGCTTCATGGCTGACACAGGTAGGGCAATGACGATTTCTCGACGATGGTTCATGGCAGGCCTGGCGCTGACTGGCGCTGCGGTACCTGCGGCTTTCTATGGGCATCGCGAATGGACGAAGCCGGACCCGACGATCACCCCCGGCGAGGCCTCGTTCGACGTCGCGGACGTGGCCGGCCAGCACTTGGCCAACACCCTGCGCGGCGTCTGGACCCTGCGTTTCGAGGGGCGTGACGCGGGTATCCAAGGCTTGCCGCTGGACGGCCTGGAAGTGTTCCTCGACATTGGTCACAAGGGCCGTGGCGTCTGTGGTTTTCTCGATACCGCCGAGCGTTTGCGCAGCCCGCAAACGCCGCGCTATCAAGTGCTCGGCGACCTCGCCGGGGCCAAACCGGCGCAGTTGAGCTGGCGCCTGATGAGTGCCGCTGGCTCGATCGATTACGAATTCAGCATGAGCCTGGACGAAGTCTGGGCCGGGTTCGGCAATGCCGGCAGCGGCTCGCTCAGTGGCCGGGTGCTGGACCTCGATCGGCCATTGATGCTGACCGCTCAGGACAACCGCTTTATCGCGGTCAAGAAGGTCTTCCCGGAGGCTCGCGAGCGCACCGGCCTCAACCCCGCACTGCTGGCGTGGCTGGTGTCGCCGGAGCATCGTTTGTTTCACCAGCTGTGGCACGCCTCGCGGGACAAGTGGCACACACTGTCCGCCGAGCAGCGCGGCGCCTTGCGCGGGATTGGCTGGCAGCCTGGGACCCGCGATCAGGAGCGCGACGCCCGCGGCCCGCGCAAGGACAAGAACGGCTCCGGCGTGGACTTCTTTTTCATGCACCGGCACATGCTCGGCAAGGCCCGGTCGCTGCAGGATTTACCGTCGTGGCAGCACTTCCCGCTGCCGCAACCGGAGCTTGCCCGCGATCGCCTGGGCTTCGCCCGGTATTTCGATAACCACGACGGCACCGCGCTGCCACCGACCTGGCTGGCGGACGACGATGCCGAGTACACCCAGTGGGTCAGCGACATCAAGACCGCCGAGACTTATCACAGCAATTTCCAGGTCTGGGAGTCGCAGTACCGCGACCCGCGTTACCTGGCAAAGTTGACCCTCGGTCAGTTCGGCTCCGAAGTGGAGCTGGGCCTGCACGACTGGCTGCACATGCGCTGGGCCTCGGTGCCACGGGATCCGTCCAATGGCCAACCGGTGCCGATGGCCCGCGATCCGGCGGACTTTTCGGCGCGCTGGTTCGCGCCGGAAAACGATTTCCTCGGCGACCCGTTTTCCTCCCATGTGAACCCGGTGTTTTGGTATTTCCACGGCTGGATCGATGATCGTCTGGAAGACTGGTTTCGCGCCCACGAGCGCTTTCATCCAGGGGAAGTCAGCCGTCAGGAAGTCAATGGCGTGCCGTGGTTTGCCCCTGGCCGCTGGGTGGAGATCGCCGACCCGTGGCTCGGGCCGAGTACCCACGGTTGCAGCACCACGCCGGGTTTGCAGGCGGGCATGTCGGTGGAGATGGATCCGGAAACCATGAAGCTGGCTTTGCGTATTACGTTCGGTGATGACGAGGAGAAACTGGCCGGGTTGTTTCGCAAGGTGCCGCGTCGGCCTTGGTATGCACGGCATTTGAAGGCTAAGGCCAGTCAGGCCTGACACATAATCCTGTGGGAGCTGGCTTGCCAGCGATGGCGTCGGGTCGGGTCGGGTGATGGATTTGGTTGGTGTACATATCCGTTGCTGCGGTAACGGCTGCTTAGGGTTGCGCCCTTACGGCGCCTTACTTTTTTTCAAACGCCCTCCGTGTCAGGCTACCTGTCGCCTTTGTTGATTGACTCAATCATTCAATAGGGCGAAGGTGCATAACAATGTCCAAGCAAGGCAAACGCTACGACAACGACTTCAAAGACTGGGTCGTTTTGCAAATGATGCCGCCCCTCAATCGATCAGTGGCGGAACTCGCCATTGCGCTCAATCTCACGCCTCAGTCACTGCGAAACTGGAGACAAATGGCTAGAGATAAAGGTTTGATCGTGCCGGGAAACGGCAAGACCAGTAATCAATGGTCCAGCGCCGATAAATTCAATGCTGTCATGGAAACCGCACCGCTGAGTGAGGTGGAGATTTCTCAATACTGCCGAATCAAGGGCATTTATCCTGAGCAAATTCAGCAGTGGCGCGAGGCCTGCCAAAACGCCAATACCCTTGCTGATCTGAAACCCAGCGCAGAGAAGACTGCCGAGCAGCGGCGGATCAAAGAGCTGGAGCGTCAGTTGATCCAATCCGATGCTGGACGTGCGGAGGCGGTGGCTTTGCTGGAGCTCAGAAAAAAAGCCAATGCGATCTGGGGCAAGGACAAGGAAGACTGATCAGCGCCTCTGATCGTACGCAAGCCATGAAGTTGATTGCTGAAGCGGTATTGAGTGGGGCTCGTCGATATCGAGCCTGTAATGAGCTAGGGCTAAGCCTGCGCACAGTTCAACGCTGGCGATACGCCGACTGTGACGGTCGACAACTGGCTCAGCGGCCAGCTCCGGCTAACAAGCTCAGTGATACGGAGCGCCAAGCGGTGCTTGCCGCCGCCAATCAGGCTGGCTACGCCAGCCTCACCCCGCACCAAATTGTCCCGAAATTGGCCGATGAAGGTATCTATCTGGCTTCGGAGTCGACGTTTTACCGTGTGTTAAAAGCCGCGAATCAAAACGTGCGTCGCGGCCGAACCAAAGCCCCGAAACGCAGGGTGCTGACGACTCATCGCGCTGATGCTCCCAATCAAGTGTGGTGCTGGGATATCACTTGGTTGCCCAGCACTGTCAGAGGTCGTTTTTTCTACTGGTATATGGTCAAGGATGTCTACAGCCGCAAGCTGGTCGCCAATGAAGTGCATGAGGTGGAATGTGCCGAACACGCATGTGAGCTGCTTAGAAAGGGATGCTTGCGGGAGCGTACAGCGGGTCGTCCGTTGATATTGCACTCGGATAACGGTCACGTTATGAGAGGTTCCTTGTTACGTGAAAGCATGATTGCCCTGGGCGTAGAGCCGTCCTTTAGCCGGCCAAGAGTGAGCAATGACAACGCTTACGCAGAAGCACTTTTCCGCACCGCAAAGTACTGCCCTCTCTGGCCGGATCAACCATTCGATACGGTCACTGAAGCAAGGCTTTGGGTGCAGAAATTTATTGAGTGGTACAACGAAGATCACCGCCACAGCGCCTTGAAATACGTGACACCAAACGAGCGGCACGAAGGCAAAGCGACGGCCCTATTACAAGCTAGAACAGCACTTTATGAGGATGCCAGAGAAGCTAATCCGGGCCGCTGGAGTACCCGGATACGGAACTGGAAGCTAGGAGATGCGGTGTATTTAAACCCAGAACGTCCTGAAATTAAGAGCGCAACGGGTTAACAACTGTAGGACCAAGGCGACAGG
>NZ_JAVLSB010000003.1:0-28274 GCF_031583775.1 Pseudomonas rhizozeae | reverse complement strand
GAAGCCTTTGGTTACTTTGGGCTTTTCAAAGTGACCCGCTGTAAGAGCGGAACCTATATCAGCCATCACAGAGGGAATGGATATGTACACCTGCAAAAAATCTAGCGCCTAAAGCATAGCCATCGCTGGCAAGCCAAGCTCCCACAGGGTCTATGGTGTTTTCGAGAAATTCGTCAGCAGGTTCGGCGCCTTCGTCGCAACGCCGCCCGGAGCACGCTCGCTCCCACCTCAATCGCGTAGTTCGACAATCACGCCAGATCTAAAAATCAAAGCTTGGCAATCGACACTTCCGTCGACTTAACAAACGCAATCACTTCACTGCCCACCTTCAATTCCAGATCCCGCACCGAACGGGTAGTGATCACAGAAGTAACAATCCCGGAAGCGGTTTGCACATCGATCTCAGAAACGACTTCTCCAAGCAGAATTTCCTTGATCACGCCTTTGAACTGGTTCCGCACGTTGATCGCTTTGATAGTCATGTAGAGGCTTCCTGTCTGTAGTCAATGAGGTGCACCACTGTGCAGGCCTTCAACATGCACCTTCTCGAACAACAATAAAAGAAATAAATAACTACATGTTTATTTCTTAATCGAATATAAAATCACTCCTAAGCTAATGCTAAAAAATTCTTTATAGATTGATTTTTAGAACCATAAGCTAGCCGACAGTCTTTCTCATTCCTTGACTGTCGAGACCACCATGCGCCATGCCAACAAGAAACGCTCCACACGCTTCCGCCTGCCCGCCCTTGCCAGTCTGGCCGTGGCGCTGACCCTCAGCATTGCGCTGCCGGCCCAAGCTCGGGACACGGTGCGCATCGGCTACCAGAAATCTTCGACCCTGATTACCCTGCTGAAAACCCAAGGCACGCTGGAGAAAACCCTGGCGGCAAAAGACATCGACGTCACTTGGCATGAGTTCTCCAGCGGCTTGCCGCTGCTCGAAGCGCTGAATGTCGGCAATGTCGATATCAGTGCCGACGTGGCCGATACCGTGCCGATTTTCGCCCAGGCCGCCCAAGCCAAACTCACCTACTTTGCCGAGGAGGCGCCTTCGCCTTCAGCCCAGGCGATCGTCGTTCGCAAGGATTCGCCGCTGCAACAATTGGCAGATCTGAAAGGCAAGAAAGTCGCGGTGACCAAAGCCGCCGGGGCGCATTACCTGTTGATCGCCGCGCTGCAAAAGGCTGGCCTCAAGTTCTCCGATATCGAACCGGCGTACCTGTCACCCGCCGACGGTCGCGCAGCGGTCGAGAACAATAAGGTCGACGCCTGGGTCACCTGGGAACCCTTCCTCACCGGCGTGCAACGCCAATTGCCGACGCGCATCCTGGCCGATGGCACCGGCCTGGCCAGTTACAAACGCTATTACCTGACCAGCACCTCCTACGCCAAAGCCCATCCTGAAGTGCTGAAACTGGTGTACGCGCAACTGCACCAGGCTGGCGAGTGGATCAATCACAACCCAGCCGACGCGGCAAAAATTCTCGGGCCGTTGTGGGGCAACCTGGATGCAGCCACCGTCGAAGCCGCCAACACCCATCGCAGCTACAAGGTGCAGCCAGTAAAAGCTGATCAATTGGGCGAACAGCAAAAAATCGCCGATGCCTTCCTCGCCGCCGGCCTGTTGCCCAAAGCGGTGGATGCCAGCGATGTCGAGATCTGGAAGCCCTGAGTCCGCATTCACTTTCGCCCTCAAAACATGACTTTCCATCGCCTTGTCTGGAGCCCTTTCATGAAAGCCCTTTCACGTTTTTCCTTGGCCAAGTCCCTGCTCGGCGCCTGCGCCCTCGCGCTGAGCCTGCAACCACTGGCGCACGCCGCCGAGAAGCCGCCGGCCGAGGTCAATCTGGACTACGCCTATTACTCACCGGTAAGCCTGGTGCTCAAGCATTTCGGCTTTCTCGAAAAAGCCCTGCCGCAGACCAAGGTCGGCTGGGTGCTGAGCCAGGGCAGTAACCGTTCGCTGGAATACCTCAACAGCGGTGGCGTCGACTTCGCCTCATCGGCCAGCCTCGCGGCGGTGTTGAGCCGGGCCAATGGCAGCCCGATCAAATCGGTGTACGTCTACAGCCGCGCCGAATGGACCGCGCTGGTAGTACGCAAGGATTCGCCGTTCCAGACCGTCGCCGACCTCAAGGGCAAGAAGATCGCCGCCACCAAAGGCACCGACCCGTACCTGTTCACCCTGCGCAGCCTGCAAAAGGCCGGGCTGAGCAAGGACGATGTCGAGCTGGTGCACTTGCAGCACCCAGATGGTCGCACCGCGCTGGAGAAAGGTGACGTCGACGCCTGGGCTGGCCTCGACCCGCACATGGCTGCCAGCCAGGTGCAGGCCGGTTCGCGCCTGCTGTACCGCAACACTGATTTCAACAGCTACGGCGTGGTCAGCGTTACCGAGACCTACGCCAAGGAACACCCGGAAACCATCAAGACCGTGCTCGGCGCGTATGAACAAGCGCGCCAATGGGCCGTGAAAAACCCTGATGAACTGGCCAAGCTGCTGGCCACCGAATCCGGCCTGCCGCTGGACGTGGCCAAGCTGCAACTGTCACGCACTGACCTGGCGAGCCCGCAACTGACCGCCAAGGACGTGATCGCTTCGAAGGCTGCGGCGCCGATCCTGGTCTCCGAGGAACTGGTGCGCCGCGGCGTCAACGTCGATCAGGTGATCGATCAATTGATCGTCACCGACGCCAAGCAAACCGTGGCCGGCCAGTAAGCCGAACGACCGTCGTCGACGCCGCGCCTCGGTGCGGCGTCGACGTGATCACGGCGACCTGCCGTTGGAAATCTTTTTATGACCAGCAAAAGTAAAGACCTGCCGGCCAACCTGACCTTGGCCCAGGCAACCCGCACGGCGTCGGTCAACCCTGCCTGGCGGACCCGCCTCAAGGGTCTGGCCCTGCCGATCCTGATCATCCTGCTGCTGGAATTCATCGTGCGCATCGGCTGGCTGCCGTCGTACCAGATGCCAGCGCCGAGCGAGATCGCGGTGACCCTCACTGACCTGGCCGAAGGTGCGTTGTGGAAGCACATCAGCGCCAGCCTGCTGCGGGTGTTGCTGGGCTTTGCGATTGGCGCCAGCCTGGCGTTGTTCTTCGCCGCGTGGGTCGGCCTCAGCCGCGAAGCTGAGGCTTATCTGGAACCGACCTTCGCCGGTTTGCGTTCGATTCCGAGCCTGGCCTGGGTGCCATTGTTGCTGCTGTGGCTGGGCATCGACGAGACCTCGAAGATTGTCCTGATTGCTATCGGCGCGTTCTTTCCGGTGTACCTCAACGGCGTCGCGGCGATTCGCGACATCGACCGCAAACTGGTGGAAGTCGGGCAAATGTACGGTTTCAATCGGCGCCGCCTGGTGCGCCGCATTCTGCTGCCCGCCGCCCTGCCCGGCCTGTTCACCGGGTTGCGCAGCGGCATGAGCCTGGCCTGGATGTTCCTGGTGGCCGCCGAACTGATCGCCGCAACCAAAGGCCTTGGTTATTTGCTCAGCGACGGTCGCGAAACCTCGCGCCCGGACATCGTGCTGGCGGCGATCATCGTACTCGCGGTGCTCGGCAAACTCAGCGACGGCGTGCTCGCGGCCCTGGAAAAACGCTTCCTGACCTGGCGCGACACTTTCAACGGCCAAGGCGCTGAGGATTGAACATGAGTGAAGCCCTGCTAAACATCCGCGTCGATCGCAAATCCTTCGCCAGCACCACGGTGCTGAAAAACATCAACCTGCACCTGCAACCCCGGGAAGCGGTGAGCCTGCTCGGGCCCAGCGGTTGCGGCAAAAGCACCCTGCTGCGGATCGTCGCCGGCCTGGAAACCGACTTCCAGGGCGAGCTGCGACGGGGCGCCGCGCAAGTGGCGTTCGTGTTTCAGGAACCGCGCCTGATGCCGTGGCTGACCGTGGAACAGAACATCGGCTTCAGCGATGACCGCGACTACGACAAAGCCTGGGTCACGCAACTGATCGAGGAGGTCGGCCTCAGCGGGTTTGCCCAGGCGCTGCCGAAAGCCTTGTCCGGCGGCATGGCGCAGCGCGTGGCGATTGCCCGAGGCCTGTATTCGCGACCGCAAGTGCTGCTACTGGATGAACCCTTCAGCGCGGTCGACGCCTTCACCCGCATGAAGCTGCAAGACCTGCTGCTGCAATTGGCCGAGCACCACGCCATTGCGTTATTGCTGGTGACCCACGATGTCGACGAAGCGCTGTACCTCAGCGATCGGGTGCTGGTGATGGACAACCGGCCGAGCAGCATCCGCCAGGCACTGGCGGTGCAACTGGCGCATCCCCGTGATCGACGCGACCCGCTGCTGGCCCGGCTCAAGGCCGAAGCCCTGACCGAGCTGCAACAGGCGCATGTGATCTAGACTCAGGCCTTGGCCAACAGCGCCGGGTCCACCGGCAAGGTCCGCAAGCGCTTGCCGGTGGCGGCGAAAATCGCATTGACCACCGCCGGGGCGATGGTCACGGTCGACACTTCGCCGAGGCCGCCCGGTGACTCGCCGCTGTCGATGCGGTGGGTCTCGATTTGCGGGATTTCATTGATCCGCAGCACCCGGTAGCTGTCGAAATTGGCCTGCTCGACCTGGCCATCCTTGAAGGTGATGTTGCCGAACAACGCCGCGCTCAAGCCGAACACCGTACCGCCCTGGATCTGCGCGACCACGCTGTCGGGATTGATCGCGATGCCGCAGTCGACCACGGTGGTGACCTTGTGCACCGTCACTTCGCCGCGCTCATTGACACTGACCTCCGCCACCTGCGCGGCGTAGGTGCTGAAGCAATGGGTCAGCGCCAGACCACGGCCTCGACCGGGTGGCAGCGGTGAAGTCCAGGCGGATTTCTCCCGCAGCAGTTCCAGCACCTTGCGCGCTCGCGGGTGCTGCTCCAGCAACGGATAACGGTACTCGAACGGATCGGCCTGGTTGAGCTGGGCCAACTCGTCGACCAGGCCTTCGACCATAAAGCCGTTCTGCGTATGCCCGACCCCGCGCCAGAACGCCGGGACGATCCCGGTCGGCGGCTCGTGCCGCACGTATTGCACGTTGATATTGGGAAAAGCGTAAGGACCTGCCGCATCGCGGATCGCATCGCGGTCGATGCCATTGACAAACGCCGCCGGCGCCCAGCGCGCGAGGATCGAACCGCCGGTGACCTTGTGCGTCCAGGCCACGGGGCGGCCCTTATCATCCAACGCGGCGCTGAGGTGGTTGTAGTGAAACGGCCGCAAGGTGCTCTGGCGCGTGTCTTCTTCCCGCGACCAAATCACCTTGAGCGGGAAATTCACCTGTTTGGCGAGTTTCACCGCATCCGACACAAAATCGACTTCCAGGCGCCGGCCGAAACCGCCGCCGATCAAATGGTTGTGGACCACTACTGCATCTTCCGGCAAGCCGGTAAGTTGCGCGGCCATGGCTTTGGCCCGCGCCGGTACCTGGCTGCCAAGCCACAAATCGCAGCCGTCCTTGCGCACATGCACGGTGCAGTTCACCGGTTCGAGGCAGGCGTGGGCGAGAAACGGCACCTGGTAAATCGCCTCGACGGTTTTCGCCGCTTTGGCCTGCGCGGCTTTGACATCGCCGACGTTGCGCACCTCGACACCGGTTGCCAGCGACGCCGCCCTGATGTTTTCCAGCATCCCGGCGCTGCTCACCTGGGCGTTGGCGCCGGGATTCCACTGCACCTGCAGCAGCGCCAGGCCTTTGCGCGCGGCACCCATATGGTCGGCGACCACCGCCACCGAATTTTCGGTGCGCAGCACTTGGTGGACATTCTTCAGCGCCAGGGCGGGCGCCGGGTCTACGGACGCCAGGGTCCCGCCCTTGATCGGGCAGAGCATGATCGCCGCGACTTTCAGGCCTTCAGGTTGCACATCGATGCCGAACTTCGCCGTGCCGTTGACCTTGCCCGGCGAATCCGTGCGCTTGGCCGGAGTGCCAATCAATTTGAAGTCGCTGGGGCTTTTCAGCGGGATGCTGGTGGGGAACGGCAACTGCGCGGCGGCGTCCACCAACTCGCCATAACCCAGTTGTCGACCGCTGAAAACGTGCAGCACCTTGCCGCGCTCCGCCGTGCAACTCTCGACCGGCACCCCCCACTGTTTGGCCGCTGCGCTCACCAGCAAAATACGCGCGGCGGCGCCGGCTTCGCGCAGCGGTTTCCAGTTACCCGGCACCGAGGTCGAACCACCGGTGACCTGAAACTTGAGCATCGGGTTGGCATAGCGTTTGTCATCCGCCGGGGCGTGTTCGATGACCACTTGATCGAGGCCGACCTCGAGCTCTTCGGCGATCAGCGCTGGCATTGAGGTGTAGGTGCCCTGGCCCATTTCCACTGGCTGGATGGTCAGGAACACCCTGCCTTGATGGTCGATGCGCACATAGGCGTTCGGCGCGAAGGTCTGGTCTGCCGCCAGCGCGTCGCGCATCAGCACCGGCAGGCTGAAACTGATCACCAGGCCACCGCCCAGCGCAGCGCCGGCCTTGAGGAAACCCCGGCGGCTGACGCCAGCCGCTGTGGACTCTTGAGGGAATTGGCCGGCCTTCATGAGTTGGCCCCCACGTTCACAAAAGTGGGATGGCCGGCGGCGATCTTGATGGCCTCGCGCACCCTTACATAAGTGCCGCAGCGGCAAATGTTGCCGGCCATCGCCGCGTCGATGGCTTGATCGTCCGGGTTGGGGTTACTGGCCAGCAACGCGGTCGCCGACATGATCTGCCCCGATTGGCAGTAACCGCATTGCACCACTTCGTGGGCCAGCCAGGCTTCCTGGATGCGCTTGCCCGCGGCGGTTTCAGCGATTGCTTCGATAGTCGTGATATCGGCCGCCGCGAGGGCACTGACCGGCATCATGCACGAGCGAATCGGCGTCCCGTTCATGTGCACCGTACAGGCGCCGCACAGCGCCATGCCACAGCCGAACTTGGTGCCGGTCATGCCGAGCATGTCGCGCAGCACCCACAGCAGCGGCGTGTCATCGTCGACGTCGACCTCGTGGACGACACCATTAATTTTCAGACTGTGCATCGGGACTTCCTCATCAGGCCAGGTTGTTACCGGTGCATCCTAGGAGTGCCCCCGAGCTTTGCCCACGGCGCCCGAATCGGAAAATGATTACATGAGGTTACCGCTGCCCTGACAGGCCCGAACAGCAAGCCCTGCGGGGACTATCGAAGTTTTCTGCATGGGCTTTGAAGCAAAACTTAACAATCGCTGCAGGCGGGGGGAAACCGCTCGCGCCCGCCGCTGGATAGTCTGTTTCTTGTCAAAGTGTATCCAGCGCCGCTACAGACACATTGCCGGTCTAAAACGCCTTTCTTTCCACACAAGCCAGATACCTCAGGCCGTTTAAATGGCACCCATCGAGGCCACACGCCTCGGCCACTTTCTAACCCTGAGGACACCACCATGAACTGGAACAAACTGATCGCCGCCAGCTTCTTCGCCCTGCTCAACGTTGTTGCTGTGTCGGCCCATGCCGACGTGCAACACAAGCCCGATATCCAGAAAGTGCTGTCGATCGTCGACGACGGCAATGGCACCTGCGGCATCGTTAACGCCAAGCTGACCTACTTGGATTCCAGCGGTGCGCAACAGGTGCTGGACTACCAGAAATTCGGCCAGTGCATCAATCAGGGCGGCTGATACATCTTTCTACCGACTGCAAAAACACCATGACCAATCAGCCCTAAATAGGAGCGAGCTGCCCGCAGCAAGCTCGCTCCCACAGGGTTATGCGGTGGCGTAGAGTTGGTCAGCTACCCGAACCGCCATGCGCTTCTTCGAAGAAGTAGTCTTTCCAGCTCGCCGCTTTGTTCTTCAGCACGCCCAATTCCTGCAATTTCTCGGCGTAAATGAAGGTGCGCTGCGGCACGATGGTGAAGTCGATTTCAGGGTCGGCGACGATTTTCTCTACCAGTGGCAGCGGCAGTTTCGACTGCTCGACGCGGATGTAGGTCTGCGCGGCGGCGGCCTTGTCGGCCTTGATGATCTTCTCGGCTTCAGCCAGGGCGTCGTAGAACGCTTTGTAGGTCTTGGGGTTTTCGTCGTGGAATTTTTCGGTGGTGTACAGCACGTTGAACGTCGCCTGGCCGCCGAGCACGTCATACGAACTCAGCACTTTATGCACGTTGGGATTCTGCAATTCCTGATACTGGAACGGCGGGCTGGAGAAGTGCGCGTTGATTTCCGAACCGCCGGCAATCAATGCCGAGGTGGCGTCCGGGTGCGCGAGGCTGATGGAGATGTCGTCGAACTTCTTATAGTGCTCGTTCCCGAATTGCTTGGCGGTCTCGATCTGCAAGGTCCGCGACTGGAAACCCACGCCCGCCGCTGGTACCGCGATGCGGTCCTTCTCGGTGAAGTCCTTGAGGGTTTTCACGTTGGGATTGTTGGTCAGCAAATAGTTGGGCATCGAGCCGAGGGAGGCGATGGCCTTGACGTTCTGCTTGCCTTTGGTGCGGTCCCAGATGGTCAGCATCGGCGGCACGCCGGCCGACACCACGTCCAGCGCCCCCGCCAGCAGCGATTCGTTCATCGCCGTGGCGCCGGAGATGCTGTTCCACTCCACCTTGATGTCCAGGCCCTGGGCCTTGCCCTGCTTCTCGATCAATTGCTGATCGCGCACCACATCGAGGATCAGATAACCAATGCCAAACTGCTGGGCGATGCTGATCTTGCCTTCGGCGTGCGCGCCGGGGCTGAACAAGACGCCGGCTGCGGCCAGCGAAGCGGCGAGCACTGTCAACGCGGAACGCTTGAAGGGAGTTGCCATAAGGACCTCTTAGTGGTGGAAAGACAAAGGGAAACGACCGAGTGACACGGAACGCAGCGGCCGATTCTGCGCTTTCCAGTTAAGAACCTAAAAGAATTAATAATTGTAATTTTAGATCATAAAAACATAATCGCGGTGAGAGCGAGCCTGCTCGCGAAGGGGCCGTCAGCCTTGATACTTTCATTGCGTGAATCGACGCTTTCGCGAGCAGGCTCGCTACCACACTGGGCTGCGGAGCCTTCACCCAATTGGCAGCCGTCAGGCATTGTCATTGCCGAAGCGGGTGAACGAATAGCGATCAATGTCAGTACGCAACTGCCAGCCTTGGCTGCGCCAATAGTCAGCGGCGGCCAGGTTGGTCTTGAACACATCGAGGTGGCATTTGTGGATGCCCAATTGTTCGAGGCTCGCCAGGCAACGCTCGACCAATGCCTGAGCGATGCCGCGCCGACGAAACTCGGGAAGCACCAGCAGATGCTGTAAGTAACCGCGGCGGCCGTCGTGTCCCGACATGACACAGCCGCAGAGCAGGCCGTCGACTTCGGCGACGAAACTCAGGCCCGGGTTGCGCGCCAGATAACGGGCGGTGGCCTCGACCGAATCGGCGTCACGCACCGACACCCCGGGTGTGCTGCGCATCATTTCAAACACGGATGGGTAATCGTCGAGGGTCATCACACGGACGGTGAACATGCGGCGGGCCTATAGTGAAGGTAGGTTTGGCAGGCTAGCAGAAGCGGGTGATGGAGCGGCAAGCCAGCTTCCACCGGGATTTGTGCACACTCACGAAAAATTCTTCGGCAGGGCCGCCGCTATCGCTGGCGAGCCAGCTCCACAGGTTCTCAGGTGTTCGCAGAGTCTGAGTCACTGAAGCCAAATCCCACCGGAATGGCGGTGAATGCAGCGCTTATGAACACCACAGCAACCTGTGGGAGCTGGCTTGCCAGCGATGGCGTTGGGTCAGGTAAACATCAGTGGCTGAATCAATGCCTTCGCGAGCAGGCTCCCACCTTTAGATGTGCGTGCATCCGGAAGGCGATATCACGCTAGCGATTTAAGTCCGTGGGCGACATAATGCCAGCCACTTGAGACCTTACGAGCATCAGATGATCGATCTCCGCCAACTCCGTTATTTCGTGGTCGTCGCTGAAGAGGAACACGTCGGTCGGGCGTCGGAGCGCCTGCATATTTCCCAATCGCCGTTGAGCCGGCAGATTGCCCAGCTCGAAGAACGCCTGGGCCTGACGCTGTTTGAGCGCAGTCAGCAGCGGATTCGGCTGACCACCGATGGCCGCACGTTTCTCAGCGAGGCCCGCGCGCTGCTGACCCACGCCAATCGCCTGGAATCCTTGGGCAAACGCTTGGGCCGTGGCGAAGAAGGCGGGTTGTGCATCGGCTATATCGAAAACGCCATGCACGCCAATATCCTGCCTGCCGCATTGAGCGCTGTGCGCGAAGTGCGCCCCGGCGTGCATGTGGCGCTGTACAACATGACGTCTGCCGAGCAACTGGAAGGCCTGCGCCAGCGCAGCCTCGATGTGGCGCTGGTCAGCGAGCCACCGGCCACCGATGACCCGGATCTGGACCATTGCCAGTTGCTGGAAGACCCCATGCTATTGGCCCTGCCGCTTAACCATCCGCTGGCCAGCGTCGAACGGTTGCTGCCCGCGGACCTGGAGGACCAGGACTGGATCGGGGTCAAATGCAGCCTGGCCAAAGATCACCATGCGCAATTTATTGCCGCGTGCATCCGTGCCGGGTTCACCCCGCAGATCCGCATGGAAGCCACCGAACCCTACACGGCGCTTGGCCTGGTCGCGGCAGGCCTGGGCATCGCCATGACCCAGAAGAGCCTGAACCAGATCACCTATCCCGGCGTAGTATTCCGCGAGTTGCCGTGGCTGAGTTTCACCATGCCACTCTGGGCGGCGTGGCATCGGGTGAATCTACGGCCGTTGGTGGAAACCTTTCGCGTGATTCTGACCGGCCCGGAGCCACTGCCCGCGACGACCGACAGTGCCGAGACCACTGAAGCCTGACGTCAGGACGTCAGTTCCGCCGCCAGCAATTTGATCAACGCCGCTGCCGGCAGCTCACGCGCCAGCGGCGCACCCTGCCCGGCCCATTGCACGGCGAAGTCGGTATTGCCTTTGGTGGCAGCGGCGGCGTTCAAAGCCTTGTTGGCGTCGTAGGCAATCGGGTAATCCGGCAGCGCCGCGCGGCCGATGCCGAAGTCGCGGAAGTTGCGATTCACCATGCCCCGCGCCGCGCGCCCGGAGATCAGGCTGGTGACTTCGGTCTGGTGCGCGCGCGGGCCTTTCAAGGCCTCGCGGTAAGCGGCGTTGGCCAAGGATTCCGGGCACAGAATGAACGCCGTGCCCAACTGCGCGGCGCTGGCGCCCAGTTGCATCACGGCGCGGATGCCGGCGCCGTCCATGATCCCGCCGGCGGCAATTACCGGCAGTTGGCAGGCTTCGCTGAGTACCCGCACCAGAGCGAAGGTGCCCATTTCGTTGTCCTGCGCCGGGTCGAACACCCCGCGATGACCACCGGCTTCAAAGCCTTGGGCGACCAGCGCATGCACCCCGGCCTGCTCGGCCTGTTGCGCCTCGGCCAGGTTAGTCACCGAGCACAGGAGGATGATCCCGGCGCCCTTCAACGCGTTGATCGCCCGTTGCGGCGGTAAGCCGAAATGGAAGCTCACCACCGCCGGTTTTTCTTCCAGCAGCACTTGCAGCGACTCCGCGTCCTCGACGAATGAGGTGTAGATCTCGCGCAACGCCGCTGGCGGCTGTGCGTCGAACTCGGCAAAAAACGGCGTGAGGAATTTCAGCCACTCGGCTTCTCGCGCGGCATCGGTCACGGCCGGTTGATGGCAGAACAGGTTGACGTTGAAGGGCTTGTCAGTCAGCGCCGCCGTCTCGCGAATCATCGCTCGCGCCTGCTCGGCGTTGCTCGCACCGATGCCGATGGAGCCTAGCCCGCCGGCATTCGAGACCGCCGCCGCCAGTTTGGGCGTGGACACACCGACCATGGGCGACTGGATGATCGGCAGTTCGATGTTCAACAGCGACAGCAGTGGACTGGACATGGCTTCACCTGACAATAAACTCGCGGCCAGCGCTGGATGCGCCCCGCCTCAATGAAATGCCGGCAAGCTCACAGCTCGCCGGTCAGAAATTGCGCGCGGCCGCGCCCGAACGACCAGTCGGCATCGCTGTTTTCCACCAGCGACACGATCAAGTCATCCGCGCAGATCCCGCACTCCGCATGCAGCTTCTCGGCCAGCAAACGGTAGAACATGGTTTTCTGCGCCTCGGTGCGCGGTCGCGACACGACCGTCAGCAACACCACACTGGCGCTGCGAGAGTAACCGAGGCCGGTGTCGTGCAGCACCAGTTCGTTAGGGCGATGTTGCGAAACGCTCTGGTAGCGATCGCTGTCGGGGACGTCGAACGCCTCGACCATCGCGCGATGGCTGGCGTCCAGCAGGCCTTGAAGTTGCTCGTCGTTGCGGCCCTGAATGATGTCGAACTTTAGCAGCGGCATATCGGCTCACCTCGGTGATGGAAGCACGCAGCGGCAACTATTCAGAATAGCGTCCGCGGCAAAGAAAAAAGGATCACATGTCGACCGGTGTCGACACGTAATCCGGCCCGACCACGGGGCGCCGGCATAACCCGTTGCCACGATCGGTAAATTGCGAAGAACGACGGTGGCACGCCCGTGCAGCACCACCACCGCTTTACTTCGCACAACAACGCCCCTCTCAAGAGCGTCGCCAAAGGACAGTAGAGTTATTGCGAGGTCGGCATGGCGAATTCGGCGCCCTTGGCAATGCTGTTCGGCCAGCGCTGCATGATCGACTTCTGCTTGGTGTAGAAGCGCACGCCCTCTTCACCGTACGCGTGGGTATCCCCGAACAACGAGCGTTTCCAGCCGCCGAAACCGTGCCAGGCCATCGGCACCGGGATCGGCACATTGATCCCGACCATGCCCACCTGAATGCGGCTGGCAAATTCCCGAGCAATGTGGCCGTCGCGGGTGTAGCACGCGGTGCCGTTACCAAACTCGTGGGCGTTGACCAGGTTCACCGCCTCGGCGAAATCCTTGACGCGCATGCACGCCAGCACCGGGCCGAAAATCTCTTCTTTATAAATCTTCATCTCAGGTGTGACGTGGTCGAACACCGTACCGCCAAGCCAGTAGCCCTGGGCGCAATTGGCCCCGGCCTGGCGACCATCGAACTCACGGCCATCGACCAGCAATCGAGCGCCTTCCTGGATGCCTTGGGCGATGTAGCCGGTGATGCGTTCGAGAGCGACCTTCGACACGATCGGGCCCATCTCCGCGTCGAGATTCAGCCCTTCGAGAATCTTCAGCGAGCGGGTGCGCTCCAACAGTTTCGGCATCACTTTGTCGGCCACATCGCCAACGAACACCGCCACCGAGATCGCCATGCAGCGCTCGCCAGCCGAGCCGAACGCTGCGCCGATCAGCGCATCGACCACTTGGTCGACGTCGGCATCGGGCATCACCACCATGTGGTTCTTAGCCCCACCCAGCGCCTGGACGCGTTTGCCGTGACGGGCGCCCGTTTCATAGATGTAGTTGGCGATCGGCGTCGAGCCGACGAAGCTCACGGCCTTGACGTCCGGGTGGTCGATCAGCGCATCCACCGCGACTTTGTCGCCCTGCACCACGTTGAACACGCCGTCCGGCAAACCGGCTTCCTTGAACAGCTCGGCGATCAGCAGCGACGGCGACGGATCGATCGGGCTGGGCTTGAGCACGAAGGTATTGCCGCAAGCGATGGCCACCGGGAACATCCACATCGGCACCATTACCGGGAAGTTGAACGGCGTGATGCCCGCTACCACGCCCAGCGGCTGGCGCATGGTCCAGTTGTCGATATTGGTCGAGACTTGCTCGGTGTAATCGCCCTTGAGCAGTTGCGGAATGCCGCAGGCAAATTCCACCACTTCGATGCCGCGGGTCACTTCGCCCTGGGCATCGGTGAAGACCTTGCCATGTTCGGCGGTGATCATCCGCGCCAGGGTGTCGCGGTGCTCGTTGAGCAATGCCAGGAACTTGAACATGATCCGTGCGCGGCGCAGCGGTGGCAGCGCCGACCAGGCCGGAAAGGCTTTCTGCGCCGATTGCACGGCGGCGTCGACGTCAGCGGCACTGGCCAGTGCCACGTTGCCAGTGACCTCGCCGCTGGCGGGGTTGGTGACGATTTGCGTGCGGCCGGAGGTACCGGACGACACGCGACCGTGAATGTAGTGGGCGATCTCTGCTGGCTGGGTGCTCATGGCGGGTGTCCCCTGCGGGTGAATAAGCGATCTGTTGTTGTTTTTCGGACGCGTCAAGTGCGCTGTCACCGCCAACTTAGGCCAGGCGCACCATCATGTAAAATGATGATTAATGATCCAATCAATCTCTATTTGTGAAAAAAGGTAACCGCATCAACCGCCCTCGCCCACACGCTTTTGCAGCCATTTCGCCCGTTCTGCCAAGCGCCGTTGCCAATCCTCAGCCAACCCTTTCGTCGCCGCGAGCGCCATTAACTCCTCAATCACCGGTCGATGGGACAACTGCACCTGCCAGAATTCGTCGATGGAAACCCACTCATTGGGCCGTTCGAGCAACTCGATGTGATCGCCCGCTTGAATGATCCCCGGATGAATCACCCGGTAATACCATCCGGTGATGCGCTGTTTGGCGACATACATCGACATGTGTTCCGCCTCGAATCGGTGGTTGATCTTCCAGCACGGGCTGCGCGGTTGCGAGACTTGCAACAGTGCGGTGCCAACCCGGAACAGGTCGCCGATGTGCACGTTGAGTTCCGTGAGCCCCTGGCCGGACAGGTTTTCGCCGAGACTGCCAGGTAGCAGTTGACCGGCACTGTCAGGGAAGGCTTCGGCCAGGCGCGGGTAGTGCTCGGCGGCATAATGATGCACGGCTTTCTCCGGGCCGCCGTGCACTCGCGGATCGCCGTGCTGATCACCGACCAGCCCGTTCAGCGCAACGCGAACCAGACCATTGTGCCGCTGTTTGAACATGCCAGTGCTTTGACCTTCGGGCTTGAGCAGGCTCAGACCGCCGGCAAATACCTGGTTAATTACGGGGGTGGAGTTCATCGTAGCGCCGCGCCGAGCAGTCATTTCGCGCCACTTTACTTAGCGTTCGGGAACTCCGTAAACTGATCGCTTGTGATGCAAGTCATCATTTCTAGTGATGGATGGGAAATATCATGGAAATGCGCCAATTGAAGATTTTTTGCGCGGTGGCCGAGCTGGGCAGCTTCACCGCGGCGGCCCTGCAGGTGAACACTGTGCAGTCCAACGTCACCATGCGGGTGAAAGAGCTGGAGGGCGAACTCAATCGCGAGCTGTTCATCCGCAAAAAGTCCGGCGTGGTACTGACTTCCGCCGGCGAAACTTTCCTAGGCTACGCCCGGCGCATTTTGCAACTGACCGAAGAGAGCCGCAGCGCGCTGATGGACACCGGCGTGCCGTCCGGCCTGCTACGCCTGGGCTCGATGGAAACCACCGCAGCGATCCGCTTGCCACAGGTGCTGACCAGATACCGCGAGCAGTTTCCCCAAGTGCAACTGTCACTGCTGACCGGCACCACCGTCGAACTGATCAAGGCTATTGAAGCGCACCGTCTCGATGGCGCGTTTGTCGGCGGCTTTCACCAAAACCCCGCGCTGGCTCAGGAGCAAGTGTTCGAGGAAGAACTGGTGCTGGTCAGCAGCAGTGCCTTCGACTCTTTGCCGGCGCTCATCGAGAAAATGCCGCAGCAAACGGTGCTGGTATTTCGCACCGGTTGTTTCTACCGCTCGACCCTCGAAAACTGGTTCTATCAGGTCGGTCTGGTGCCCAATCAGATCATGGAAATGGGCACCCTCGACGGCATTCTCTCGTGCGTCGCCGCCGGCATGGGCGTGACCCTGCTGCCCAGGGCTGTCGCCGAGAACTGCAGCGTGCGTCACAGCATTCGCTTTCACACCCTGCCGGCGGAGTTCGCCAATGTCTCGACGGTATTCATCCGCCGCAACGACTCGATGCTCACCTCAGCCATGAGCGCGTTCATCGGCCTGGCGCAGGAACAGGTTACCGGCACGCCGCGTCTCTGACTCCACGCCCGGCAAGCCCAGCGCCAGCTCTGCGAGCCGCTGGGCGGCGGGCACCACGCTATGAATGTTGCCCACCCCCTGCCCGGCGTACAGCGAGAGTTTTTGCGCCATGCGCGGCTTGTCGATCGTGCGCGCACCGCCGCCGATCAGCCGGAGCAGGTTCCACTTGTCCCGGTTGGGAATCACCCGGTGCGGCGTGCCGTAGGTCCAGCCGAACGAGTAGCCGGTGCGGTACTCGGTGTCATCGGTGCCGGCCTCGACAATTTTCTGTTTGTACAGCGGATGCGCGTTCGACTCATCGGTGGCGATGAACGCCGTGCCCACCACCACGCCCGAGGCGCCAAGCGACATCAGCGCCCGCACGTCCTCGCCGCGGGCAATACCGCCCGCTGCCAGCACCGGCCGACCCTCGGCCACTGCGATGATCGACGGCAACAACGGCAGGATGCCAATGGTGCCGCGGTTCAAATGCCCGCCGCTTTCACTGCCCTGGGCAATGATGATGTCCGCGCCCTCGGCGATGGCCTTGCGGGCCAGCGCCACTGAGCCCACTTGCACCATCACCAGCAGGCCAGCGTCCTTGGCCCTGGGGATCATGTCGACGGAGTAAGCCTCGGCGTAAAACAGCGACAGCAACCTGGGTTTTTCCTGTAGTACGATCCGGAATTGCGCTTCGAACACGTCCGGGCCGCCGAACTGCGGCACCAGGTTGACGCCGAACGGTTGGTCGGTCATCTCCCGGGTCTCCTGCAGCCAGCGCCGCAGTGTCAGGGGCGGCAGGCGCAGACCGCCCATGACCCCCATGCCGCCGGCATTGGCCACCGCCGCCACCAGGTGCGGGCCGGAAATCGCGGCCATGCCGCCGAGGAAAATGGGGTACTTCACGCCGCAGAGCCGGGTGATGGCGTTACCGGCAAACGCTGGGTTGGCTTGGTCCATTGCTCACAGCTCCACGGGTTTGCCCAGCATGCGCTTGAGCGTGTTGTTCTTGAGTAGAAAATGATTTTTCAGCGCGCCGAACGCATGCAGCGCCAACCCGGCGAGAAAGGCCGAGGCGCCGATGTCGAACAGCACGTCCACCACCTGTTTGAGTGTCGAGTTGACCGGCAGCCATGCGGGAATCGCCAGCCCGCCGGGTAACGGCAATGCTTGCCCGGCCGCCGCGTGGGAAGCCCAGACGGCGATCGGCAGCAACACCAGCGCCAACGCCAGGGACACCGCCACCGAACGACTGATGATGACCTCGATCGGATTCGGCGTGCCCACCGGCAGCGGATGATAGGACGTCACCCGCGCCCAGAAGCGGTAGCCCGAGACCAGGAACAGAATCAGGCCCAGTAGGTTTTGCAGCTCGGTCAGGTGCACGCGAGTCACCTCGTTGCTGATCTGGGCCAACGCCAGTTGCAGGATAAAAATCGCCAGCAGCGACAGCGCCACCAGCCAGTGCAAAACCACAGTGATAGGGGAAAATCTCAAGCCATTGTCTCGAAGTTGCATGGCTGACTCCTTGTTGGAGAATGCGCGATAACGATGGGGTTAGTGACTGATCGCCCGGGCGGCGCCGATACCGGTCTGCGCCCGGGTCAACTGATCGTCGAAACCGGCGCGCTCCAGGATGGCGGTAGCGCTGCGGTCGGTCACCGAGCCGAGCCAGGTGAAGAGGAACGCCACGTTCATCGAGACGATTGCCGGGTAGTCGAACGGGAAGACGGCCTCGGGGTTGCCCAGCACCTTGACCCACACCGCCGGCGACAGGATCACCAGGCTCACCGAACTCAGCAGCCCGGCGATACCGCCGATCAGCGCGCCGCGAGTGGTCAGGCCTTTCCAGTACATCGACAGAGCGAGGATGGGGAAATTGACCGAGGCCGCGACGCCGAAAGTCAGCGCCACCAGAAACGCAATATTCTGGTCTTTGAACAGAATGCCCAGCACCACCGCGACCACGCCGATGCCCACCGACGCGATACGTGATACCCGGCGTTCGTCCCTGGCGTCGGCGCGGTTTTTGCGCAGGACCATCACGTACAGATCATGGGAGATCGCCGAAGTCCCGGCCATAGTCAGCCCGGACACCACCGCCAGGATAGTCGCGAAGGCCACTGCCGAGATAAAGCCCAGCAGCAGGTCGCCACCGACCGCTTTGGCCAGGTGCATCACCGGCATGTTGCCGCCGCCGATCAGCTTGCCGCCGAGGATGCCCGACTCGTAGAACGCCGGGTTCTGCCCAACGATGACAATCGCCGACAACCCGAGCACCGCGACGATCAGGTAGAAGAAGCCGATAAACCCGGTGGCGACAAACACCGATTTGCGCGCCTGACGGGCGTCCGGCACGGTGAAGAAGCGCATCAGGATATGTGGCAATCCGGCGGTGCCGAACACCAGCCCCAGCGACAGCGAAATCAGCGCCAGGGGATCGGCCACAAGTTTGCTCGGCAAGAGGATTTTCTCGCCGTCGTGGTGCGCCGCCACTGCTTGCTGGAACAGCGTCTCGAAGGAGAAACCGAACTGCGCCAGTGCCAGAATCGCCAGCACCGTGCCGCCCAACAACAGCAGCCCGGCTTTGATGATCTGCACCCAGGTCGTCGCGACCATGCCGCCAAAGGTCACGTACACCGCCATCAGTAAACCAACGGCAATCACCGCGTAGTTGTAGGGCAAGCCAAACAACAATTGGATCAACTGCCCGGCGCCGACCATCTGCACCACCAGATAAAAACAGACCACGGTCAACGACCCGAACGCTGTCAGGGTGCGGATGCGGTTCTGGTCGAGGCGGAACGAGGCGATGTCGGAGATGGTGATGCGCCCCAGGTTGCGGATGCGCTCGGCGAACAAAAACAGCAGCAACGGCCAGGCGACAAAGAAGCTGATCGAATACAGCACGCCGTCGAAACCGTTGAAGAAGATCATGCTGGTGACGCCCAGTAACGCGGCCGCCGACATGTAGTCGCCGGCCAGTGCCAGGCCATTCTGGAAACCGGTGATGCCACCGCCGGCGTTGTAGAAGTCGTCCATGGACTTGGTTTTCGACGCTGCCCACCAGGTGATGCCAAGGGTGGTCAGGACGAACACCAGAAACATCGCAATCGCGGTGAGGTTCAGCGGCTGCTTTTCCACCGCTTGCAACGCGTCGGCAGCGCTGGCGTCGAGGGTCATTGCCCCGCCCAGAACCGCGATCAGTACGTGGTTTAGCGCGTTCATACGATCACCTCTTCGCGAATCTGCGTGGTCAGCGCGTCGAAGCGGCGGTTGGCGCGCAGGATGTACACCCCGGTCAGCAACCAGGCGCCGACAATGAAGGCGACGCCCAGCGGCCAACCCAGGGTGATGGCGCTGTTGGCCGACAGTTTGCTGGCGAGCAACTGCGGGGCGAACGCGGCAATCAGGATGAAAGTGAAGTAGGGAATCAGGGTGACAGCGGTCAGACCGGCGATAAACGTGCGCTGGCCGGTGACCAGTTCCTGATAGCGGGGATGGTTACGGATTCTGGCTGAATCGGATGCATGGTTCACGAGGACTCCGTGCTGCAGTGGTTGCGTTATTTTTGTTGCCGCCGCCCGGATTCGAAGTACTCGATCCGCCACTGGCTGCGGTTTTAAGGTGATGCCCATCCAACCTATGCCCCGCCATTAATCATGTAAAACGATTGTTAATGATGCCTGGAATCGTTTTTGGTGAAATATTGCAACCCTTGCATGTTCCGCTGAAAGCGCCGCAAACTGGCCGGGTTTTAAGTTTGTAGTACGTTTGAAGGCAGGTGAACGCGATGGATGTAACCGATCTGAAAGTGGTCGACGCCGTCGCTCGGCACGGCAGCATGAACAAGGCTGCCAGCGAGTTGAACACGGTGCAGTCGAACGTCTCGGCGCGGATCCGCGCGCTGGAAAACGAGTTGGGCGTCGCGCTGTTCCAACGCAGTGCCAAGGGTGTTCAGGTGACCCCGGCCGGGCGGCGCTTGTTGCCGTTTGCGGCGCGCTTGTCGAAGCTGCTGGCCGATGCCTCAAGCGCCGCCCGCGATGACGGACAGCCCAAGGGCCAGCTGGAAATCGGCACCCTCGAAACAACTCTGGCCTTGCGCCTGCCGCGGCTGATTGCACAATTCGCCAAAGCCTGGCCGGACGTCCACCCGGTAGTGCGCACCGGCACCACCAACAGCCTGATCCAGGGCGTGCTCGACTCTAAACTCGAAGGCGCGTTCGTCGCCGGCCCGGTCAATCATCCGGAGTTGCACGTCGAAGTGGCGTTCCGCGAAGAACTGGTGCTGGTGACCTCGTGCGCGGTCGACAGCCTGGCCGCCGTGGCGTCTGTCGAACACCTGAAAACCGTGGTCTTTCGCATTGGCTGCTCTTACCGCCAGCGCCTGGATACGCTGCTGGCCAACCTCGGCATTCTCGCTCCCGAGCCGTTGGAGTTTGGTTCGATCGAAGCGATCATCGCCTGCGTCTGTGCCGGTGTCGGCATTACCTTGCTACCCCGCGGCGTGGCCACTCAGGCATTGCGCGAAGGATTGGTGAATGTGCATGAGTTACCGGCGGATCTGGCGGAAGTCGAAACCGTGTTCGTGCGCCGTGTCGACGGTTACCTCTCCAGTGCGCTGGCAACCTTTCTCGACAGCGTGCGCCTGGACGAAGTCGCCGCGCTGGCGCCCAACGCCTTTGTGTTGACCGCCAATGCCAGCCAGTCCGCGGCACACTGAAGCCCTCCGAGTTGCTGCACGTACACGCAAAAACGGCAGCAGCAGACTGAGGCTGACCAGCGTGGTGAACGAGCCGAACACGCACACCGCCAGATTGCGCCGCCAGTAGCGGCTATTGCGCTCGGCATAGCTGGGCCGCCGCATGTTTGCTTGAGTGGACATCAGGGTTCTCGCGCCAGGCATCAGTGGGAAGGCACCGGCGTGCGGCGCTTCGCCGCTGCCAGCAGGTCAATGACAAACGCCAGCAGCATCGCTGCCGTGCCGATCCAGAACAGCAGGCGGTAATTGCCTTCGCTGGCGGCGAACAGGAACGACAAACCATAAGCCGCCACCGCTTGGAACAAAGCGAAGCCGACGGTTGCGGTTTGCCATGCGCCACTTTGCTGCGCCGGGTGTCTGGCGAGGATTTCATGCACCCGGCCGAGCACCAGCGGCACGGTACCTGTGACGAAGGCGCCGACCACCAGGCTCGAGGCGATCAACCAAGGCGTGCCCAGGTCCAGCGCCGGTACCGCGACGCTCAGTGCTTCAATGATGAACGACACCCGCAAGGCGCGGCCGAAGCCGACGCGGTCAGCCAGTGCACCGGCCAGCAACGGCCCGACAGTCGCGCCGATGCCGAACAGCACCCAGTATTGCGCCCCCACTTGCAGGCCCTGGCCACGGCCACGGGCAATAAAGTCCACCAGAAAAATCATGTGCGGGACCCAACCGGCGGCGTTCAGCGCGTACTCGACGTACAACGCCTTGAGCGTCCCGGACGGTTTCACCGCGCGGTGCTGGACCGCATGCGCCGGTGCCGCGTCGGCAGTCGGCCAACCCCACCAGGCGAGCAAGGTCAGCGCCACGCCGATCACCCCCAGACCGAGCCAGGTTTCCCGCAGCCCTTGTTGCAGCAGCAACGGCACCAAGGTCCCGGACGCCGCAATCCCGACGCCGATCCCCATGAAAATCACCCCGCCCACCAGCCCCCGGCGCGACGGCGGGACGTGGGCCAGCACGGTCGGCGCCGCCAGCACCATCAGCGCGCCGCCCGCGGCGCCCGAAAGCAAACGCCAAGCGAAAAACCAGAGAACCGACAGCGGCCAGGCACAGGCAAAAAACGCCAGACTGGCCAGCAGCATCATCGCGCGCAGCATGAAGGTGGTTGAGGTTTTGCCCGCCATCGAACGGCCGAACAACGCGCCCAACAGATACCCCGCCAGGTTGGCCGCCCCCAGATAAGCAGCTTTGGAAGGATCAAACCAGTGCGCGGCAATGATTGCCGGCAATAGCGGCGTGTAGGCGAAACGCGCCAGGCCGATGCCGACCAGGCTCGCGGCAAACCCGGCGACCGTTGCGCGCCACGCACGGCTGGATGGCGTTGACGCCTGGACGTCCGTCACGGTGGATTTTGCGCTGTTCATGCTGTGCCCTTCTATGCTTCAGATGGGCCAACAGTAGCGAGCGTCTGCTATCTGCAGAAGCGAATAAAAACGATCAGTGATATCTGCCAACCAGATACCTTAATAGAAAGAGAGGGCTGGCCAACAATGCGTTTCAGGTCATCGCCGAACGCTGAGACTTCGGCACCTTGCTCGCGAAGGCAAGATTAGCAGCCACCTGCAAGGCGACATTACCCGGGACTCGCGGCGCGATGGCCTGGCAATCGAATTGGTAATCAAGGTCGGCAGCGCGCGCGCCAGCGGGCACTTTCCGTCTGCCAACTCGCTGGCAACGCGAATCTCGGCGTTGATTATGAACACGGCGCAGTGCCTTCAACAGGCGCTGCGCCATGCGGTGCCGCTGTTCTGACCTTTAGGAAGTACCCAGCCCCCGCGACAGATCAGCCGGATTGCTCGCCGTCGCCGGTTGCATGGGTGGCGGTGTCGCCGGTTGCGTTGATGCGGGTGACGCGGTCGAAGCAACGTCGGCGTGATCGGTGGTCCGGGTCACGCTGTCGCGCACCGCATCCAGCCCTTCACGCGCCTGCTGTTTGACCTTGTCCGCCAGCCCGGCGCTGGTCTTGCCCATCACCCGCTGCTCGGTCGCGGTCGACGGCAATGCCGCCCCCAGCAAAGCCCCCAAGGCAATGCCCGCCGCTGCCACCACCAGCGGCTGTTCCTTGAGCAGGTGGCTGAACTGGCTGCTGACCACCTGGCTGCTACGGGCCAGACGGTCACTGGCGTCGTGCATCGCATGGCTGACGTGTTCGCCGGCAGCACTCAGGTTGTCACCCATTGCCGACGCCTTGCCTTTCACCGATTGAAAACTGTCCTTGAGTGAGTCAGCGGTGTGGTGCAGGTGTTCGCGGGCGTGGCTGACACCGTCGGCCAAGCCATCGGCCCATTCGCTGGCGGTGTCGCTAACCGAGTGCTGGTCGGGTCCGACGCGATAACCGACGCGCGGGGTTGGCGGCCGGTTGGCGCTCATCATCAGCCATAGCAAACCGACTGAAGTCAGCACCGCCGGCACCGGATTATTGCGTACGCTAGTGCCGAGGTTGCTGAGGAATGCCGTGCCGTTGCTCTGCATCATGCCCAGGGCCTGGTCGAACATCTGGCCGGGGGTGAACTTGCTCTCCAGCGCATCGACGATATTGCCAATGCTCGCCCGCTGCGCGTCGATTTCCCGCTCGATGGCTTCAGGGCTTTTCTGCGATTCGAGATCGAATTCAGTGTTCATGAGACTTTCCTCCGCAGCGCTTCCTGATCTTTGTTCAAGGCGTCCAGGGTGCGATCAGGCTTGAAGTGGGACGGCTCGAACTGTTTTTTGCCGGACTGCAACATGGCGAAGCCGACGATCATCACCACCACGCCAACGATCAGCGCCGCCAGCCAGGGCGCCATGACGGTGCTGAGGCCATAGACCGCCGACATCAGCAGGATGATGAAACCCGCGAGCAGCACGATCGCACCGCCGGCCACCGCCGCAATGCCGGCCTTGAGGGTGGTCAGGCTGACCTGCAATTCAGCCTTGACCAGCGCCAGTTCCTTGGTGAACAACGCTGGCACTTCTCGGGACAGTTGCCGCAGCAGACCCATCATCGAGGCGTCTTGTTCTGCCGCGGGCACCGGCCTTACGCCGGGGAATTCCGATTCTTCTCGGTTCATGGCCGTTCTCCATTGAATGGGTTTGAACCCGGCGTGGTGGATGCTGGCGTTGGCGTGCTGGCGAAGTCTGATGGATGATCGAACTCGCTGGGCGCGGCCGGTGTGCTGTCAGTGGCCAGGCCAGGCCCTCGATCGGCGTGCCCTGCCACCGACGTCTCGAAAGGTCGCTGTGCGCCATACCCGTTCGCGGGCGGCGTTGAACGACCCGCCGCCGGGTCTTCTGCCTGGCTGTAGGTCGCCGCCCGTGCGCTACCTGCCTTGAGGAACCGTGACAGGCCGAAGCCCAGCGCGATGCTGCCGGCAATGAACAATGTGGGGTTGCTGCGGGCCAGATCGGCGCCGTCATGGAACAACTGCTCGGCACTCTTGCCGCGCAGGTTGCCCGCCAGTCCGGTCATTGAATCCGCCATGTCCGCCAGGTAGTCGGACATGCCGAACGTGGCCTGGCTGTCGAGCTCGGAAATCGCTGATTTCGCCCCTTTGGCCAAGGCCTCGATCTGGTCGGCTGCGGTGTCGCGGTACTGCCCGAACTGCGCATCCGCCTGCTGCCGGGCGCCGCCGAGCGCTTCGGTAACGTCGTCTTTCAAGTGCTGGAAGTCCGCCCCTGGCGGTGCCGCGTCGGGCTGGTCGGGCTGAGCGCCAAACCGGTTATCTGAAGTATTCATGTCGTCCCTCGCCTACTGAATGAACAAGCGTGTTGGGAGTTCACAGCAAGATGCCCGCAGCCTCCCTCAGTTCAGATGACGAGGGCGCATCACAGGGAGTTCCAATGGATTGATGAGCGATACGCTCGGGGCGACGACTGAAGCGCATTCGAGTCTGAGGACAGGGTTTTCCAGCGGCGCGTCAGACCAACGCGCGGCTCCACGGCGCACCTTGGGCGAAGCGCAGTTCCATCCAGTTTTTGAAGGCGATGGTCTTCGCTGGGCTGAACTTGCCCGAGGGTCGCACCAGGTAGATCCCGGCGTTGACGTCAAGGGTCCATTCCGGCAACACCCGCACCAGACGGCCGGCCGCGAGGTCGCGGGTCATCAGCCAGTCGCCGCCGGCAACAATGCCGATGCCCACGCGGGCGGCACCGAGCAAGGCTTCGTTGTCATCGCTTTTCAGGGTGCTGTGGGTCAGCACGGATTCGGTACTGCCCTGTTTGCTCAGGTGCCAGTGCGGGTAACTGGCAAACCCGGTGAAGCCAAGGCAGTTGTGCGCCTCAAGGTCCTTGGGCCGCTGCGGCACCCCATGCTGGACGAGGTAACTCGGCGAGGCGCAGAGGATGCGCCGGTGCTCGCACAGTTTGCGCGCCAGCAGACGGCTGTCCGGCAACTCGCCGATGCGGATCGCCACATCGAAACCCTCGGCGACGATATCGACGAAACGCTCGCTGAAGGCCATTTCGACCGAAATGCCCGGATAAGCCAGCATGAACTCGGCGATCAACGGGCTTAGCCACATCCGCCCCATCGCGCCGGGCAGCGAGACGCGCAAAGTGCCGGTGAGTTGCTCGGCGCCGAGCGTCGCTTCGTGTTCCGCCTCGATCAGCAATTGGCGGGCGACGCGCAGTTTCTCGACGTAGCGATGGCCGACTTCGGTCAGCCGCACGTGCCGGGTGGTCCGCTCGACCAAGCGCACGCCGAGCCGGGTTTCAAGGGCCAGGATGCGTTTGGACAGCACCGAAGGATGGCGCTGCAAGGTCTTGCCCGCCCCGGCAAACGAGCCTTGCTCGGCCAGGGCCAGCAGCGCGCCGATTTCATCGGCTTGACGGCTGTCGAATAGATCCATGCGGTGGATGGTTCCCTGTTTTATGGCCTCAATACAATCGCGCCGTGGCTTTTGCCGCTTTCCAGGTCGGCGTGGGCCTGACTCACCTCGGCCAGGCTGTAGCGGCCCCAGATGTCAGGTTTGATGATGCCCTGCGCCACCGCGTCCAGCACATCCTGGGCCCGGGCCTGGTACTCGTTGACGTCGGCGGTATGGGCGACGATCGACGGCCGAGTCAGATACAGCGAGCCTTTGGCATTCAGGGTGCTGACTTCAATCGCCGGCGGCGCGCCACTGGTCATCCCGTAGGACACCAACAACCCGCGCGGCTTGAGACAGTCGAGCGAGGCTGCAAACGATACCCGACCGACTGCGTCATACACCACGTCTGCTTTTTTACCCTGGGTCAGTTGCGCCACTTGTTCGGGCAAACGCTCGGCATCGAACACCAGCACTTCATCGCAGCCGGCATTTTTTGCCCGGTTGACGCTGGCCTCCTTCGACACCACGCCGATCACGAACGCACCAAGGTGCTTGGCCCAGGGCACCATGATCTGCCCGACCGCGCCGGACGCCCCGTAAATCACTGCCACCGTACCGGGGCCGACCGCGTAGGTCGACTTGAGCAGGTATTGCGCGGTAATGCCTTTGAACAGCACCGCCGCCGCCTCTTCAAAGCTCAGTGCCTCAGGGATTTTCACCAGGCGATTGGCCGGGAACAGCCGCCCGCTGGCGTACGCACCCAGAGGGCCGGTGGCGTAGGCCACACGATCGCCGACAGAAAATCCGCAGACGTCCGGACCGATGGCGACAACCGTACCGGCACCTTCCAGCCCCAGGCCGTTCGGCAAGGGAATTTTCACATCACCCTTGCGCTGGCTGACGTCCAGCGGGTTGACGCCGATCGCCGCCTGTTCCAGCCACACCTCACCGGCGCCGGGAGTTTGTTGCTCGACGGACTCAATGTTCAGGACCGTCGGGATTCCGGTTTCATGCACTCTGATAACGCTGACCATGTTCAACCCTCTGTGCGGGTGCCGAAGAAAGCATCACCTTAGCCCTGCATGAAACCCTAGAACAACCGGTGGAGATTGCAGGTTAATCGTGCAGTGTGTGCAGCAATAAGCGTCAAGTTATCGCTGCCGGTGGTTAGATCTGCGACGCGCCGCCGTCGGCAAACAGCTCGACGCCGTTGATGTAGCTGGAAGCGTCGCTGGCGAGAAACGCCACCGCCGTGCCGATTTCCGAGGCCTGGCCGATGCGGCCGAGGGTGCTCTTCTCGCTGAGCGACGCAATGACGTCCTGGGCGTGATCCCCCAACATGTCGTGCAGCGACTCGGTATTCACCGGGCCAGGGCTGAGCAGGTTGATGCGCACGCCGGAGCCCTTGATGTCGACGACCCAGCTTCGAACCAAGGCGCGCAGGGCCGCTTTGGTCCCGGCGTAGACGCTCAGGCCTGGCCCCGGATTGATCGACGCGGTGGAACCGATGATCACGATGCTGCCGCCCTTGCCCATCAGCGGCAGCGCGCCCTGAACGGTGAAGGTCACGCCTTTGACGTTGGTGGCAAAAATCCGCTCGAAACTGGCTTCGGTGATCGCGCCCAAGGGTTCGAGCTCACCTTTGCCAGCATTCGCCACCAAAACGTCGAGGCGGCCGTGGTGATCCTTGATCTGACTGAACAACGCCGCCAGGTCGGACAGGCTGGACACGTCGGCCTTGATCGCAATGGCCTGCTCGCCGAGGCTTTTCAACGCCTCGTCCAGCGGCGCCTGACGGCGTCCGGTAATCACCAGCAAGGCGCCCTGCCCGGCCAGTTCCTGGGCAATCGCCAGGCCAAGACCGGAAGCGCCGCCAGTGACCAGGACAACTTTATTTTTGAATGACATGGGGGTGTTCTCTATGTGGAGGATGGGTGAAACATGTAGCAGACACTACATAGATCACTCATCGATCGCAACATATTTAGCAAATGCTACATAGCCACGACACTAAAGCGCGATTGACTTGACTATCGCGCTCGCTAAACTGAGGCCCACCCTGCCATGAGGTCGCCATGAACGATAAGCCCCGGCAACGCCGCCCTGCCTTCGACCGAGAAGCGGGCATCGCCATCGCTCAAGCCTTGTTCCATGCCCGGGGGTATGACGCGGTCAGCCTGAGCGACCTGACCGAAGCCCTGGACATCAAGCCGCCCAGTTTCTACGCCGCTTACGGCAGCAAAGCCGAGCTGTTCGAGCGGGTGATGCAGCGCTACGCCAGCGAAAACGCTCTGCCACTCGACAAACTGTTGGCCCCCGAGCGCGACCCCGCCGAAGCCTTGACCGGCCTGCTGGTAGCCGCCGCCCGGCAATACGGACGCGACAATACCCAGCGCGGCTGCCTGATCACCGAAGGCCTGCGCGCCGATGACCCGGTGGCTCGGGGCATGGCGGAGAACCTCAGCAAAGGCGCAACCCAGGCCATTCGCAGCTACCTCGATCAGGTGCATCCAGAGTTGGCGCAACCGCTGACCGATTGCTTGCTGGTCACCTTGCGCGGCTTGTCCGCCTCAGCCTGCAGCGGCCTGTCGCGCAAGCGCCTGATCGATGCCGCGCAGACCTCGGGGCGATTGATCTCACATGAATTCGCGGATCGGGCGCGCACTGCTCAGTGAGCCTGGCTTGAGACCTACATCGTCTGGATGGGCCTCATCGCTGGCAAGTCAAATCGTCGCACCGCAGCTCCCACAGTGCTCTGCGTCGTTCAAATCAACCTCATCCACCACAAATCCCGGTGGGAGCGGGCTTGCCCACGATGGCGGAGTT
>NZ_JAVLSB010000039.1:0-567 GCF_031583775.1 Pseudomonas rhizozeae | reverse complement strand
GATAGCCATTGAGTCCACCAATATCTACCACTTGGCGTTTGCCGATCTGGCCCACGAAGCCGGTTGCGTGATTTACATGATCGGTGGTTATGAGCTGCATCATTACCGCGAAGGCGTGAAGGTTCGGGCTAAAACTGACGCGCTCGATGCCAAGCTGCTTGCTCGTTACCTTAAAAATGAGCAACAAGAGCTTCGCCCATGGACGCCACCTTCACCGCTGTATCGCCAGCTCCTGAGCCTTTTCCGCCGCCGGGCGGCGTTGGTCCAGGCAAGGGTCGGACTGGAACAGAGCTGGGCAAATGAACCGTTGTTGAAGACCGCTTTTGCCGAACAGGTGAAGTCCATGCAGCAACTGGAAACGCTGGTCGAGAAGACGATCAACGATCAGTTGAAAGAAGCCGGATTAGTGGGGCAATTGAAGCGTTGCCTCAAAGTGGAAGGGATCGGTTTTTTAACCGGAGCCCGTTTGATCGCTGCATTTCAACGAGGCGACTTCAGAAATGCGGACGCGTTTGTTGCCTTTTTAGGGATGGATTTGCGAGTGTCCAAATCAGGGCAAAAAGACGG
>NZ_JAVLSB010000038.1:0-567 GCF_031583775.1 Pseudomonas rhizozeae | reverse complement strand
GATAGCCATTGAGTCCACCAATATCTACCACTTGGCGTTTGCCGATCTGGCCCACGAAGCCGGTTGCGTGATTTACATGATCGGTGGTTATGAGCTGCATCATTACCGCGAAGGCGTGAAGGTTCGGGCCAAAACTGACGCGCTCGATGCCAAGCTGCTTGCTCGTTACCTTAAAAATGAGCAACAAGAGCTTCGCCCATGGACGCCACCTTCACCGCTGTATCGCCAGCTCCTGAGCCTTTTCCGCCGCCGGGCGGCGTTGGTCCAGGCGAGGGTCGGACTGGAACAGAGCTGGGCAAATGAACCGTTGTTGAAGACCGCTTTTGCCGACCAGGTGAAGTCCATGCGGCAACTGGAAACGCTGGTCGAAAAGACAATCAACGATCAGTTGAAAGAAGCCGGATTAGTGGGGCAGTTGAAGCGTTGTCTCAAAGTGGAAGGGATCGGTTTTTTAACCGGAGCCCGTTTGATCGCTGCATTTCAACGAGGCGACTTCAGAAATGCGGACGCGTTTGTTGCCTTTTTAGGGATGGATTTGCGAGTGTCCAAATCAGGGCAAAAAGACGG